>CAZBOK010000104.1:0-12433 GCA_964493525.1 uncultured Phycisphaeraceae bacterium
CGGACTCACCGGTTTTCGACGCGGGCGCGCGGAGCGTGAACGCACCCGCGGAGTCCGTGGTGGTCTCGATGTACGGGGTCGTCTTGCCGGTCTTGTCGACGCGGAACATCCCCGGCGCCTGCGCCGCGATCGTGCAGTTCGCCACCGGATTGCCGCTCTCGTCGACGACGTGACCGCTCGCCCACGGCACCGACGCCTCGAGGGTGATCGTGCCGAGGTCGTGGAACCCGGGAACGAGCAGTCCCGTGAGGTCGACCTTCGCTTCGTCGAACCCGGACCCGTGGGTCGCGCGGATGCGCGCCGGCCGCGGCACGATCGGATGGATTAGGTCGGTGACGCGCAACTCGAAGCGTCCGTCGCGCTCGACGCTTGCGTCCTTCGACGACCCGAGTCGCCGCGAAGCGTCGTCGTCTTCGAGCAGTCCGACGCGCGCGCCCGCGGCGGGGCGCCCTTCGCTCGTCACGAGCTTGCCGCGCAGGACCGCGGTGCCCGGCGGCGCTCTCGGCCCATCGGTGCGCGGCGCGAGGCGCACGCGGATCGTCGCGCGCTCGCCGCCGTGCTTCGGCCCGTCGCCGCTCGCGTCGATCAGCGGCGCGCTCCCGTCCGCGGGCATCGCCGAAACGTTCACCTGCTTACCCACGGGGAACCACGGCAGCTCGATCTTGCCGCCGTCGCCCGCGAGCCGCTCGCGCGTGCCGGGACCGATGCTGGTCCACGCGATGATGCGGTCGGTGCACTTCGATCCGTCCGCGTTCTCAAACTCCAGCCGGAGCGCACCGCATTCTGGAACGACGAGCGTCATCGCGCCGGCGTCGAGCGCGGATTGCTGGAGCGGCTGGGTGATCCCCCTGGGGAGATCGAACCGCGCTTCAGAGCCGCCCCCCGAGACCAACGCGTTCACGAGCAGTCGATTTGCCCCGTCCAGGACGATGGATTGCGCATGCGGAACCGTGACGGAGCCGTCGGCGTCGGTCACTCCCGCGAAGAGCGTGTCATCCGTCCAGCTCGACACGATGCGGATCGACAACCCGACGACCGCGCGTTTGCCGGGATCGCGCACGCGAACCACGAACGCCCGCTCCTTCGCGAGCGGGACCGCGAGCTCGCCGACGGTGGAGGCGCGCGGCGGGTCGATGACCACGATCGACGCGCGGGCCGGCTCCGTCGCGCGGTCGAAGACGGCGACCACCATCGATTGGTCGGAGAGCGGCAGCGCGACGTGGCCGTTCGCGTCGCCGTCGTAACGCTCGCCGCGCGCGCGAACGGCCTCGGCGTCGTAGCGCAGCGTAGACACGCGCAACTCCGCGGGCGACGCGGTCACGCGCCACGCGATCGGCCGCGCGATCGGCGCCGCGGATTCCGCGGCCGTGACGACGAGCACGAGGCTCGGCTCGTCCGCGGAGCGCGTATTGGGACTCTCGCGCGTGGTCTCGACGATCGGCGCCGGTGCGGGGAGCGGCGCCGGAGCCGGCGGCGCGCTCGCACCGGCGCGCGGCGCCTCGGCCATGACGGTCGCGCGCGAAGCGTCGCCCGAGGACTCGGTGTCGAGCAGGAAGAGCACGAAGCTCGCGGTCGCGAGCGCGGCGCCGACGATCGATATGACGATTCCGACTCTCACTCAGGCGAACCCCGGCGGCCGTACGCGCCGCGCCGCGCGGGCGTTGATCGGGATCGATCCGCGCGCCGCGTGATTATTCTGCGCGCGAGCGTCGCGTTTTCCCGCGCTCCCGACAAGAAGCGTCCGGCATGCGAGATCGTCCGCTCAACGAGTTGTTCGAACGGTTCCGCGCGCGCGGCGACACCGCGGCGCTCGCGGAGGTCTTCGATCGCACCGCGCCGGCGCTGTTCAAGGTGGCGCGCCACCTGCTCGGCAAGTCCGCCGACGCGGAAGACGCGGTGCAGTCGACCTTCCTCGCGGTGATCGAAGGCGCGGCGCGGTTCGACGCGTCGCGCCCGCTCGAACCGTGGCTGTTCGGCATCCTCGTGAAGCAGGCCGCGCTCGCGCGCCGTGTGTCCCGTCGTCCCGGCCCGTCCGGTTCCATTCCGGGGGCGGAGCGCCGGGACTCCGGAGTGGAGGTCGGGCCGGACGACGCCGCCGCGGCGCGCGAAGCCGCGGATGCGATCGAGAGCGCGCTGCGAGAGCTGCCGCCGGTGTATCGCGAAGTGCTCGCGCCGCGGTTCGCGCAAGAGGCGCGCGCGGTCGACGTCGCGCGCCTCGTCGGCCGGACGCCGTCGGTGGTGCGCGCGCAGATCCACCGCGGGCTCGCGCTGTTGAAGCGCCTGCTTCCGGCGGGGCTCGCGCCGGCGTTCGCGTTCCTCGCGCCGTCGCGCCGCGCGCTCGCCGCCGTGCGCGCGCGCGTGATCGAGCACGCCGCGACCTCCGCCGGAGTTCCCGTCGCGTCCGCCTCCGCCGCCGTCGGAGGCATCGTCATCGTGAAGAAGCTCGCGCTCGTTGCGGTCGCCGTTCTCGTCGCGCTCGGCGCGACGCTCTTCGTCCTCGACGGCGTTGATCGCGCCCCCGACGTTCGCGCGCCGGCCGTCGCCGACGCGCCGCCGCCGATCGACGGCGCGCCCGCGCTTCCATCGACGCCGCCGGCCGACGTCGCGCGCGTCGAAGCGGCGCCGGCGCCGACCCGCGTCGAACCCGCCGCCGGAGCCGCGCCGAAGAGCTTCGTCGCGGCTCTGTGCGGCATCACCGGCCGCGTCCTCACCGCCGACGGCGCGCCGCTCGCGGACGCGGCGGTCGAGCTGATCGAGCTGCGCCTCGATCGCCTGTTCGGCGACCGCGAGGCGCCGTTCTCGAAAGCGGAGTCGGCGCCCACGCTCGTCGCGGGAACCGGTCGCACCGACGCGCACGGGCGCTTCGTCCTGCAGGGAGCGCGCGCGCACGGACTCCACGGATTGTGCGTCGACCCGGGCGGTCCGCGCGCGCAGTTGCGCATCGTCGACCTGCAGTTGTCGTCCGGTGCAGTGACCGACCTCGGCGACGTCGTGCTCGCGCCGACGGTGGCGTGGTGCGGGAAGGTGGTCGATGCGGACGGCGCGCCGGTCGCCGATGCGCGGGTGCGCGCCGTGCCGGTGCCGCTGCCGCTGAACGCGATCGGCGCCGAGCAGTACCGCCGCGATTCGAGCATCATCGACCTTGCGCACGATCCGCATCAGGTGATCGCGTTGCCCGCGTGGCTCGACGGCTGGATCGCGCGGCTGCCGATCGCGACGGCGTCGACCGGCGCCGACGGGCGCTTCGAGATCATCGGCGTCCCGCAGGGCACCGTGGTGACCGTCGTCGACGCGGCGCGGTTCGTGAGCGCGGCGACGAACCCGGAGCCGAGCGGTCGGGGCGCGCGCCACGACGTCGGCACGATCGAGCTGTCGCGCGGCCGCGCCGTCGACGGCCGCGTCGTCGACTCGAAGGGCCGCGGCGTCGCCGCGGCCGAAGTGATCGTCGGCGCGGTCCCCGCGCTCGGGCGCATGGCGTTCGCGCGCCCCGCCGGCACGACCGACGCCGACGGCCGCTTCCATTGCGATCGCCTCCCCGACGACGGCGCGCTCGTCGCGGCCGCGCGCCACGCCGGCGCCGCGAGTTTCTCGGTCGGCGCCGCCACCGAGGACGAATCGAACCTCGTCGTGACGATGCCGCCGGAGTCGTGGCATCGATTCGTGCTGAAGGACGCGTCCGGCGCTCCGGTCGACGACGTTCGGTTCCGCGGGTGGGCGACGGTGCAGCACGACCCGTTCCTGACCACGTGGACCGCGACGACCGATCTCGCGCCGTCGGTGCATCGCGAAGCTCCGGGCGTGTACCGGCTCGCGCCGCTGCCGGTCGAAGGATGCGTCGTGCTCGTGAAGAGCGAATCGCACGGCGTCGTGAGTCGGACGGTCGAGCCCGGCGCGGACGGCGGGACGACGGAGATCGCGTTCGCGGCGCCGCGTCGGTTGAAGGTGCGCGTCGTCGCCGCCGACGGCGCGACCCCGATCGAGTGGGCGGACGTCGCGGCGTACACGGAGGCGGAGAACATCGTGCCGCTCGTGCGCGCGCGGACCGGCGCCGACGGAGTCGCCGACCTCGGCGCGTTCGAGAACGCGCCCGACGTCGTGCTGCGCACCGAGCACCCCGGCTTCGCCCCGAATGCGACGTCGTTGGCGCCGGACGTCGCCGAGGTCACGGTTGCGCTCGACTCGGGCGGATCGATCGAAGGTCGCGTCACGGAGGGCGACGACGTCCCGCAGACGCGCAAGTCGATCCTCCTCTATCGCGAAGGCGACGGAACCGCGGCGGAGACGCTCGAGCCGTTGATCACGACCACCGACGCGCGCGGCGACTTCGCGTTCACCAAGCTGGTCGACGGCGCCTATCGCTGGCAGATCTTCGAGCGCTTCCTCGACGGCAATCCGTTCGAACTCGTGGTCCAGCTCGACCGGCTGCGCAAGATCGATCAAGGCGAAGTGCACGTGGACGCCGGCAAGGTCGCGCGCCTCGACATCCGTCTGCCCGGGCGCGGCCCTGCGGGATCTGCGATCGTGCGCGGCAGCGTGCGTCTCGACGGCGCGCCGGTGGAGCGCTGCACCGTCGGCATCAACGGCGCCGATCGCTTCAGGCCCGCACGCACCGACGCGTCCGGACGGTTCGAGGTCGGCGAGCTCGCGGCCGGGCGGACGAACGTCTGGCTGATGTTCGAGACGAACAGCGAGCAGGGCGCGATGATCGAGCAGGTCTCGAGCAGTTCGTTCACGCTCGGCGACGGCGAGGTGAAGACGCTCGACTTCGACCTGCGCTCGACGCCGCTCCGCGTCCACGTCGTCGGTCCCGACCGGAAACCGGTTTCCGCCGCGGAGGTGCTCGCGCGCGGCGACAGCGCCGCGACGCTCGGCCTCTCGCGGTCGACCACGACGGACGCGGACGGCGACGCCACGCTCGTCTTGCTGAAACCGGGGTCCTATCGCGTCGAAGTGCGTCAGCCCGCGGTCGGACGCGCGGCGACGACGATCGACGTGTCGCCCGGAGGCCGGCTCTCGCCGATCGAGATCACGCTGGACGCGGGCGCGCCGCTCGCCGGCCGGTTCACGATGGATGGCGTGCAGCTGCGGCGCGACGACTCGTTCTTCCTCGACCTCGTCGAGACCGAAGGGCGCGCGGAGGAATCGCTCGAGCTCGCGCCCGAGGTGCGAACCTTCGAGATCCACGGGCTGCCTGCGGGGCACTATCGCGCGGTGCTGCGCCAGGCGGACGAAGTCTCCGACCCGATCGAGGTCGTGCTCCCCGCGCAGGGCGATCGGAACGTGACGCTCGCGTTTCGGCCGCGGACGAGCTGAGGGTCCCGAAAGAGACCGGATTCGGTTGGGGGGAAGCCGCGCCGGGTACCGTGACTCAACTGAAGCCCTCTGGAGTCACTTCCCATGCGCGTCCCGGCCCTGCTCGTCGCCACCTTCGTCCTCATCTCCCGAAGCGTGCTCGCCGGAATCATCGACGTGCCCGCCGACCAACCGACGATCGCGGCCGCGGTCACCGCCGCGTCGAACGGCGACACCATCCGCCTGAAGAAAGGCCGCTACCAGGAAGCGATCGTGACGACGAAGAGCCTGAAGTTCGTCGGCAAGGGCGGCGCGATCTGGGACGGATTCTTCGGCGGCACGAGCCACGCGCAATTGAAGGCGACGGCGGCCAACGTCTCGGTGCAGAACATCGAGTTCCAGAACGGGACCACCGCGATCGAGATCGCGGGCAACGGCGCCGACATCGTGAAGTGCCGGTTCCGCGCCGTCGAAATCGCGGTGGTCATCACCGGAGCGAACGCACAGATCAGCCGCAACCGCTGCTCGGAGACCCTCGACACCTACTACATGTTCAAAGTGCTCGGCCCGGACGCCCGCATCGAGCGGAACAGCGTCTTCAACAGCGACGGATCGGCGATCATCGTCGACGCGCAGAACGCCGGCGGAGCGACGGTGTTCGGCAACGTCCTCCAGAACAGCCGCGACTACACGCACATCGAGGTGAAGAACGCGATCGCGCCGAAGATCGTGCGGAACCGCCTCCGGGACGCATATCTGAGCGGCATCGGGATCCTGGCGGAGAATTGCGATGACGCGCTGGTGCAGGGGAACGATCTCGCGCGCCTCAACTACTCCATCGATCAGGGAATCCGCGTGATCGGCGCACGCGCGCGCATCATCGACAACACGGTCCGACAGCTCTTGAACTACGACGGCGACTACGTCGGCATCGACGTGATCGGCGCCGACGCGCTCGTCGCGAAGAACGCGATCATCAACTGTTCCGGCGGAAGCGACAACGACACCTGGGGCATCCGGGTGGCGGGCGCGCGTGCGCGCATTTCGGACAATGACACCAACACGCTCGGCGGCGCCGGCGACGAATGCTTCGGGATCGATGTGACGGGGGACGACGCGCGCATCGAGAAGAACCACGTGCGCGACTTCACGGACGAATACACCTACGGCATCGACGTGACCGGGAATCGCGCCGCGGTGAGCAAGAACCGCGTCGAGCGAATGCTCTACGAGACCTCTCTCTACATCACGGGCGACGACTTCACGATCGCGCACAACGTCGTGCGCGATTGCGCCTATGGCGTGTATCCGATTTATGTCACCGGAGGCGCGACGACGCCCGGGAGCGCGGTCATCGAGGACAACTTCATCTCGGATATCGGATACCTCGGCATCTCCCTCACGGGAGACGACGTCATCCTTCGCGACAACCGCCTGCGCAACCTCTCGGGCGACGCTTTCGAGATCAGCGGCAACGCGAACCGACTGCAGGACAACGTCGCCACCAACGTGCTGTGGGACGGCATCTACCTCGACGGGGACGCCAACATCGTGTCGCGCTGCACCTTCATGCACTGCGGTCAGGACGGGATCGACGTGAACAGCGGCACTGGAAACGTGTTCGACAAGTGCAAGGCGATCGATTGCGTCGCCGAGGGGTTCGACAACGGCGGCGGCACGGCGACGATCCTCACGAACTGCACGTTGAAGGGCTCGCGCATCGACTACGCGGGCAACAACAACGTCGCGAACGACTCGGGCACGTCGTTCGGCTCCGGGGGCAAGGCGACCCCGCCCGAGATCGACTGAACGCCGATTTCCGCGCGGGCCGCGTGCGCGCGACTCCGTGACTCCCGGTATCCCCCGAGGAGTCCCGCCATGCGATTCGCCGCACTGCTTCCGTTCGCACTCGCTTCGATCCACGCCGCGTCCGCTCGCGCCGGGGTCATCGACGTCCCCGGCGACCAGCCGACGATCGCGGCCGCCGTCTCCGCCGCATCGAACGGCGACACGATCCGCCTCGCGAAGGGGCGGCATCAGGAGGCCGTCTCGACGACCAAGTCGCTGAGGTTCGTCGGCAAGCCGGGCGCGATCTGGGACGGCTTCTTCGCGGGCGCTCAGCACAGCCAGCTCCTCGCGACCGCGAACCAAGTGTCGGTTCGGGGCATCGAGTTCCAGAACGGCGATGAGGTCGTGACGGTGGTCGGCGAAGACGCCGCCGTTCTCGACTGCACGTTTCGCTCCGGCTTCTATGCGGTGCGCATCACCGGCGCGCGGGCGCGAGTCGCGAGCAACCGGATCCTGACGATGCAGGGCTCCGACTACATGATCGACATCGTCGGTCAGAACGCGCGCGTCGAGAAGAACGTGATGCTCGACGGGTACTACGCGGGCATTCAGATCGATGCGCTCGGGCTCGGCACGGCGCTCGTCGCGAACAACCTGATGGACACGACGCAGGACGATCTCGAGATCGTGGTCGCGAACGCGAACGCGCCCAAGATCCTGCGCAACCGACTCCGCAACGGTTTCAGCGTCGATCAGTGCATCGACGCGACGAACTGCGACGACGCGGAAGTCCGCGCGAACCGGATCGAGAACGTCAACTACGGCGTCGCGAACGGCATCTTTGTCCAGGGTGCGCGCGCTCTCGTCGCATCGAACGTCCTCGACGGGATCGAGAACAACACGGGCACGCTGACGTGCATCGAAGTCGCCGGCTCGAATGCGACGGTCACCAAGAACCTCGTGCGCGACTGTTGCGGCGGCGCCGCGATGCAGACGAACGGCGTCTTGATTTCTGGGCAGCGCGGGCGGGTCGAGCAGAATCGATTCCAAGGGCTCGGCGGCGGCGGCAATGACACCACGGCGATCTGGTTGATCGGCGATGACGGCCGCGCGGTGTCGAACGTGATCGATCGCTTCCAGGACAGCTCGACCTTCGGCGTGTACGTGACCGGCGAGCGCGCCGCGATCGTCAACAATCGGATCACGCGATTGATGGACTCCTATGTGATCCACGTGGGAGGAGACGATTTCACGATCACCGGCAACCGAATCAGCGACTGCGCCGCCGGCTCGCTCGGGATCCACACGCAAGGAAGTGCCTCGGCTCCCGGTTCGGCGCGGATCGAACGCAACACGATCACGAACGTGTCCGAGAGCGGGGTCGAGCATGCCGGAAACGGAGTCACGATTCGCAAGAACCGGGTGAGCCACGTGTTGATCCATGGCTTCAAGATCACGGGAAACATCAACCGGCTCGAATCGAACACCGTGATCGCGTCGCAGGACGACGGATTCCACGTCGACGGCGGCGCGAACGAGCTGCGGCGCTGCACCGCGCTCGCATGCGGTCGCGACGGGATCGACATCTCCAGCGGGCCGGGCAACATCCTCGATCGCTGCCGCGCGATCGACTGCACCGCCGAGGGGTTCGACAACGGCGGGACCGCGACGGTCGCCACCAAGTGCACGTTCAAGGGATCCCGCATCGACTACGCGGGCAACAACAACGTCGCGAACGACGCCGGCACTTCGTTCAACACGGGCGGTCCGACGACGGCGCCGGAGGTCGACTGAGCGGCACGCGCCCGGCGAAGCCGTCGATGTTCACGCCGACGCGGCCGGGCATCGCGCGCTCGGCGATCGCGACGATCCGGTCGCGGTAGTCGATGCGAGTTGCGCTCGGATCGACGGCCGCGATCGCGGCCGGCAGCGCGGTGCGCGCGGTCCGCGAGCCGTCCTTCGAGCCGTCGCCGCCGATGAAGTGATCGATGACGACGAAGTCCGCCACGCGCGCGATCCGCGCGAAGAATGCGTCCGGATCCGCGATCGGCAGGAGCGGCGCCACCGTCACGACCGTCTCGATCCCGGCGGCCTTCAACTCCGCGACCGCCGCGAAGCGCCGCTCGACGGACGCGGCGGGCGGCGGCAGGCCCGGCAATCGATCGCGATCGCTCTCGATCGACACGTGCACACGCAGACGGCAGCGCGCGGCGAGCTCGACGAGGCGGTCCCTCGCGAGCAGCACGCGGTCGGTGTGCGTCTGGACGATGAGCGCGTCGGGCGGTTCGTCCTGCATCGCATCGAGTACCGCGCGCGTGATCCCGAACTTCGTCTCGTGCGGGAGGAACGGGTCGGTCGAGCTCGACAGGAAGATCGAGAACTCCCCGCGCCGCGCGCGGGCCCAGCGACGCTCGCCGGCGACTTCCGCGCGGTAGGCGTCCGCCGCGTTCACGCGCACTTCGACGAACGATCCCCACGCGCGCCCCTGCGTGATCCACCGGTTGTGCTGCACGTAGCAGCCGACGCCGCACAACGCGTTGCCGAACGAGCAGCCGCGGTAGGGCTGCAGCGAGTGCGACGTCACCGTCTTCAGGAAACCGGACGTGCGCGTCAGGATCCGCGCGACGCGCGTCTCGCCGATCGTCGACCGCTCCGGAACGTCGTCTGCAGTTGCCACGTCCGTCTGCCGATCAATGCCGTGTGCGCTCGCATTGAAGAGGTCCGCCATGCTCCCGACGATCGTTCTCCCGATTCTCCTTTCGCTCGTGGCGCTGCGCGGCGATGCGCCGGAAGGCGCCGTCTTGGATTGGCTGCGTCAGGAAGCCGTTCCGCTCACGGGTTGCGAACCCGGCAAGCCCGACCTCGGACTCGCGGCGCTGCAGACGGCGTTCACGAAGGCGCGCGTGATCGGACTCGGCGAGGCGACGCAGGGCTCGCACGAGTTCCTCCGCTTGAAGCACAAGCTCGTCGAGTCCCTGGTCGCGAATTGCGGCGTGACGACGATCGCGATGGAGACGAGCTGGCCCGAGACGATGGCGCTCGACCACTGGGTGCAGAGCGGCGAGGGCAACGCGAAGACCTTGCTCGCCGACCTGCACTTCTGGAACGTCGACACCGAGGAGATCCTCGCGTTCGTCACGTGGCTGCGCGCCTGGAACGCCGACCCGAGCCACGCGCGCAAAGTGCGACTGGTCGGCGTCGACGTGCAGCTCCCCGCGCAATCGGTCGCCGGCGTCGCGGAGTTCCTCGCGCACGTCGCGCCGGAGCAGGTCGATCGCTTCATCGCGGTGTCCGCGCCGCTCTCCGACCTGACCGCGAACATGAGCTACCCGCGACTGGCGCCCGCCGATCAGGACGCCGTGCGCGCCGGGCTCGACGAGTTCGCGAAGAAGTTCGACGACGAACGCTCGAAATGGGTCGCCGCGTCATCCGATGCGGATTGCTCGCTCGCTCGCCGCGCGCTCGAGATGGTGCGACGCGCCGAGAAGACGTTCCGCGACCCGGCGTACCGCGACCAAGCGATGGCCGAAGGCGTGCGCGACGCGCTGACGGACGACGGGCCGGACGCGCGCGTCGCGTTCTGGAGCCACAACGTGCACGTCGCGGCGGCGCTGCCGGGCTCGCCGGTGAGCCCGACCGGTCAGTACCTGCGCACCTGGTTCGGCGCGAAGTACCTCGCGATGGGGTTCGAGTTCGGTCGCGGCGCGTTCGTCGCGGTCGGCCCGGGCAAGAACGGCGCGCCGGTCTTGCGCGAGTTCACGTTGCCCGCGGCGCCGGTTGGCAGCGTCCCCGCGATCCTCGATGAAGTCGGCAAGGCGGTGTACGTCGTCGATCTGCGCCGCGCGCCGACGGCCGGACCGGTGCGCGCGTGGCTCGACGCGCCGGCGCGGGCGCACTCGATCGGCGGCGTGTTCGACCCGGGTCAGGCCGACGCGGCGTTCATGGCGGCGCCGATCGCCGCGCAGTTCGACGTCATCGCGTTCGTGCGCCGCACGCTCTCCGTGAAGACGCTCTGATCCGCTCCGTCCGGGTCAATCGATCAGGAACGGGTTCGATTTCCGCTCGCGGCCGATCGTCGTCGCGGGGCCGTGGCCCGGCGTGACCGGCGTCGGGTCGGGGTAGACGAGCAGGCGCGTCTTGATCGAATCCATCTCGGCGTCCATGTCGCCGCCCCAGAGATCGGTGCGGCCGATCCCGCCGCGGAACAGGGTGTCGCCGGTGAACAACGCGGGCGCGCCCTCGGCGAGCCGGACGTCGAACGTGCACGAGCCGGGCGTGTGCCCCGGGGTGTGGACCACCTTGACGTGCAGCGCTCCGGCGTCGATCGCGAGCTCGTGTGTCAGTTCGCGGTCGATCGGCGGCACGGGGAACGACTCGAAGTTGAACGGCGCCGCCTGCATCGGGACGTTCTCGAAGAGGAAGCGGTCGTCGGCGTGGAGCAGCACCTCCGCGCCGGTCGCGGCGTGGACGCCGTGCGTGCCGCCGATGTGATCGAGGTGCGCGTGCGTGTGGAGCAGCGCACGGACCTTCACGCCGAGCCGCTCGACCTCGTCGACGATCCGCTCCGCGTGACCGCCGGGGTCGATCACGACCGCGTCCTTCGACTTCGGGTCCGCGAGGATCGTGCAGTTGCACTGGAGCAGGCCGACGGGGAACGTCTTCTGGATCAGCGGCATCGCCGCCATGTTACGGAGCGCTCGCGGCGATGCGGATCGTCTCGAAGTGCACGTCGACCGTGTCGGCGACGACCTTCGCGTAACCGCCCGCCATCGAGAGCGCGACCGGGATGCCGCGCGCGCGGCACTCGCCGAGGACGAAGCGGTCGCGCGCGGCGAGGCCGGCCTTCGAGACGGCGAGCCGTCCGAACCGATCGCCCGCCAGCGGATCGGCGCCGGCGAGCCAGATCGCGAGGTCGGGGCGCGCTGCATCGAGGGCCGCGCGCACGCCGCGCTCGAGCGCCGCGAGGTATTCGTCGTCGCGAGCGCCGTCCGCGAGCTCGACGTCCAAGTCGCTGGTCTGCTTCACGCGCGGGAAGTTCTTCGCCCCGTGGATCGAGAACGTGAACACGCGCTCGTCGCCGGCGAGGATCGCCGCCGTCCCGTCGCCCTGATGCACGTCGGTGTCGAGCACGGCGACGCGCCGCACGCGGCCGGCGGCGAGGTGGACGAGCGCCGCGACCGCGGAGTCGTTGAACACGCAGTAGCCGGAGCCGAAGTCGCGGAACGCGTGATGGGTGCCGCCCGCGAGGTTCGCCGCGACGCCGTCCTCGAGCGCGGCCGCGCACGTCTCGATCGTCGCGCCGGCGGAGCGGCGCGAGCGCTCCACCATCTCCGGGGTCCAGGGGAAGCCGATG
>CAZBOK010000105.1:0-12385 GCA_964493525.1 uncultured Phycisphaeraceae bacterium
CGCGCGGTGAGGTCGTCTCGATCAACAACTACTACCGGCTGTTCAAGGACCTGCTGACTCCGGTCCAGCTCGACGGCCTGCGCCTGCTCCTCACTCCGTTCCCGCAGGAGGAGTTCAACGCGACCGACGATCGCAAGACGCTGAACCCGTCGCTCGGCGTCACGTGCTTCGACTGCCACGTCAACGGACACACGACCGGGCAGTTCCACCTCACGCCCGACGTGCGCCCGCAGCACCGGCGCTTCCGGCTCGACACCGTCAGCCTGCGCGGCATCTCGAACCAGCAGATCCACGGCTCGAAGCGCAGCCTCCGCTCGGTCGAGGACTTCACCGAGTTCGAGCAGCGCACGGCGTACTTCAACGGCGACGAGATCCACGCCGCGAAGAAGGGCATGAACGTGCTCGACCGCATCCCGGTGAGCCACATGGCCCAGATGCAGAACATGTTCGACTTCCCGCCGGCGCCGAAGCTCGACGCCGTGACCGGGCGACTCGACGCGACGAAGGCGACCGCGAGCGAGCAGAACGGCGAGCGACTGTTCCTCGGGAAGGCGCAGTGCTCGACCTGTCACCCGGCGCCGTACTACCTCGACCAGCAACTGCACGATCTGCACGTCGAGCGCTTCGTCGCCGACGAGCCCGGCGACGGACCGATCAAGACGTTCACGCTGCGCGGGATCCGCGAGAGCCCGCCGTACCTCCACGACGGTCGCTGCCTCACGCTCGAGGACACGGTCGAGTTCTTCAACGTCGCGCTCGGGACGCGCCTCGAACCGACGGAGAAGAAGGACCTCGTCGCGTTCCTGCGCTGCCTGTGACGCGCCGCGCGCGCGAGCTGGCGCGGGCGCGCGTCAAGAGATGCCGACGATCCGACCATCGACCACGTCGATCCGCTCCGCGAGCGGGCGCTTCGGCATGCCCGGCATGCGCAGCATGTCGCCGGTCAGCACGACCAGGAACCCGGCGCCCGCGTCGATCTGGATCTCGCGCACGGTCACCGTGAAGTCGCGCGGGCGGCCCCGCTTCTCGGGGTCGTCCGACAGCGAGTTCTGCGTCTTCGCGATGCACACCGGAAGGTCGGCGTAGCCGAGCCGCTTGGCGTCCTCGACGTCGCGCAGCGCGTGCTTCGTGAAGACGACGTCGGTCGCGCCGTACATGCGCCGCGCCACCGCGAGCACCTTGTCCGGGATCGGCTGCTTGCGGTCGTAGAGCGGCGTGATCTTGCTCGGCCGCGCCGCTTGCGTGATCACCAGGCGCGCGAGATCGAGCGCGCCGTCGCCGCCCTTCGCGTGATGGTCCGCGACCGCGAACGGGACGGACAACTCGGCGCAGCGGCGCCGCACGGCGTCGATCTCCGCGGCGGAGTCGCTCGCGAATCGGTTGAGTGCCACGACCGGGTGCTGGCCGAACGCTTCGATGTTCTCGATGTGCTTCTCGAGGTTCGGCAGGCCGCGGACCACCGCGCCGGCGTCCTCGCGGCCGATCTCCTTCAGCTCGACCCCGCCGTGCATCTTGAGCGCGCGCACCGTCGCGACCAGCACGACCGCCGCGGTCTCGAGGCCGGCGGTCACGCACTTGATGTCGAAGAACTTCTCGGCCCCGAGATCGAACGCGAAGCCCGCCTCGGTGATCGCCCAGTCGGCGAGGTGCAGCGCCATGCGCGTCGCGATCACGCTGTTGCAGCCGTGCGCGATGTTCGCGAACGGCCCGCCGTGGATCAGCGCCGGAACCCCTTCGAGCGTCTGGACGAGGTTCGGCTGGATCGCGTCGCGGAGCAGCGCGAGCATCGCGCCGGTGCCGCCGAGCTTGCCCGCAGTCACCGGCTCGCCGGCGTAGGTGAACGCGACGAGCGTGCGATCGATGCGCTGGCGGAGGTCTTCGAACCCGTCGGCGAGGCAGAGCATCGCCATCACCTCGGACGCGGCGGTGATGTCGAAGCCGGTCTCGCGCGGAACGCCCTGGTGCGGACCGCCGAGGCCGACGATGACGTCGCGCAACGCGCGGTCGTTCAGGTCCATCACGCGGCGCCAGAGGATGCGGCGCGGATCGATGCCGAGCTCGTTGCCGAAGTAGAGATGGTTGTCGAGCAGCGCCGCGAGCAGGTTGTTCGCCGCCGTCACCGCATGGAAGTCGCCGGTGAAGTGCAGGTTGATGCGGCCGGCGGGCGCGACCTGGCTCCTGCCGCCGCCGGTCGCGCCGCCTTTCATCCCGAGGCACGGACCGAGCGACGGCTCGCGCAGCGCGAGGCACGTCGACTCGCCGAGCCGGGCGAGCGCCTGGCCGAGGCCGATCGTGCAGGTCGTTTTCCCTTCGCCCGCCGGCGTCGGCGTGATCGCGGAGACGAGCACGAGGCGAGCCGGAGACTTCCGGACGCGCGGCCGTTCGAGGACGCGGAGGTCGACCTTCGCCACGTGCGGGCCGAAGTGGAACAGGTCGCGCGGTGCGAGCGCGAGCTTCGCGGCGATCTCGTCGATGGGGCGGAGCGGGACGGTGGAGGCGATCTCGACGTCGGTCGGCATGCGCCGCGAGCTTAGGGACTCACGGCACCGTGTCGCTGCCGCCGCCGTGGGCGAACTTCGTCTTGCCGAGCACGGTATTGCCGGTCGCCGTGATCGTGTCGTCGCCGTCGCCGGTGTGCACCAGCAGATCGTCGCCGACCGAGTCGTTCGCCAGGTTCAGCGTGTTGTTGCCCGCGCCGAGCGCGATCAAGAGGTCGGTCGTCGCGTCGACGTCCTGCAGGTCGACGACGTCGTCGCCGTCGCCGGTCGCGAGCCGCAGTCGGCGCGCGGCGAACTCGGTCTTCGAGGAGACGACGTTCGCGCCCTTATGCAGCTCGACGCGCGCCTCGCGGACGCCGGTGACACCGTCGCAGTAGAACGCGTCGTCGTCGTCGCCGCCCTGGACCGTGAGGTTCCGGCCCACGTCGATCGCCGTCATCGACACGACGTTGTTCCCGGCGCCCGCCGAGAAACGCAGGTCGCGGCCGATCGTGTCTGTCCCGATGATCCAGCCGTCGTTGCCGCCGTGCTTGCCGCCGATCACGATCCAGTCGCGGTCGAACGTGCTGTTGAACGAATTGATGCCCGTTCCGGTGCCGCCGAAGTCGAGGCGCACGTCCGCGTGAAACCGGTCGCTGTTCAGGATCGCCATCGTGTTGTATCCGGGGTCGATCTTCCCGCAGCGCTCGCGCAGCGCTTCGTGAAACTCGCTGTCGACGATGTTCATGATGTTCGCGCCCTCGCCGAGACGGAGATCGCACACGCGACGCACATCGGAGCCGAAGATCCCGACGGCATCGTTCGCATCACCCGCCGCGACCCGGATCGCACCGTGGACCGTCATCCCGTCGAAGTACGTCGCATTGACCGACGTGGTGCCGAGCCGCACCGCGATCGCGCCGCTCACTTCGGAGTTCTGGAACTTCACGAGGTCGACACCCGCGCCGCCGGTGACGACCGCGCCGCGGTCGAGCTCGCAGTGGTCGATCGTCGGTTCGTTGCTGCCCCCGCCGAGCGCGAGCCGCACGTTGCGTCGGACGGTGATGTAGCTGAGCACGACCTTGTCGTTCCCATCGCCGGCGCGAACCGAGAGCGCGCGCGGAACCGTCAGGTTCATCAGGGTCACTTCGTTGTTCCCCGCGTCCAGGCGGACCGAGAGGTCTCGCGTGACGCCGTCGAGCGTGACCGCGGCGGCGGATCCGTTCACCGTCGTCGGGCTGGTGGGCTGGATTCGAAAGCTGCCGTCTTGCAGGCCCACCGCGTCGACCACGAATTTGTCGTCGGAGTCGCCGCCGCGTAACTCGAGCGTGCCGTGGTCGACGACGGCGGTCACGTCTCCTGCGCGTCCGCACGGGGCGGCGCAAGCGATTCCGAACAGGCCGAGAGCGAGGATCGAGCGGTTCATCGGAGTGCTCCGAAACAGGTGCTCCGAATGCACTCACGGGGCCGCGGGACGGCGACCCCGACGGATTCCGGCCGCTCTCAGGGGTGCGAGTTCATTCCGCCGTCGAGCTTGTACTTGGCCGTGCCCATGACCGTCAGGGTGGTCGCCGCGACGGCATCGTTTCCGGAGCCGGCCTTCACCAGCAGATTGCCGCCGACGAACACCGTGGTGAGCGTCAGCTGGTTGTCGCCGCTGCCGATCAACGCCTTCAGATCCGTCTCGCACGTGACGTTCTGCAGCGCGAGCGTGTCGAGTCCGGCGCCCGCGACGACGGTGAGGCGATGCATCGTGAAGTTCATCGTGGACGAGAGGATGTTCGCGCCGCCGCCGAGTTCGATCCGCGCGTCGTTCGCGCCGACCACACCCTCGAAGTGCGCCATGTCGACGCCGTTGCCGCCCGTGTACGCGAGCGTGCGATCGAGCGAGCAGTCGGTCACGATCGCGGAGTTCTGTCCACCGCCGAGTGCGACGCGGAAATCGCGGCCCGCGCCGACCGAGGTGAGGGTGGCGGTGTCGGGGCCGCCGCCGCCCGAGAAGCGGACGTCCCGCATCGCGACGATGCCGTTCACCATGAACTCGTTCGTCCCGCCGCCGGCATCGATTCGCAGGTCTTTCGCGATCGTGCTGTTTCCCAGGATCACCTGATCGTCGTCGCCGCCTGCGTCGACCTCGAGCGACTGGTCGGCCTGGGACAGATCGAGGAAACGGAACACGCTCTGACCCGCGCCGAGCGACACGCGGATCGGCCCGACGACGTGGAGCGTGCGGAAGTCGGGGTCGTCGAAACCGGCGCCGCCGGACCAGCTCGCTCGGCCGCCGACCTCGCTCTGCCAGAGATCGAGCTCGAAGCCGCCGCGGTTCGCGACGCGCAGGTCGCGGCCGATGGTGATGCCCGTGAAGTTGAAAGTCCCAGACCCGTCCTTGCCGATCTTCACGCGCAGATCGCGCGGGATTCCGATCGAGTTCGCCTGGAGGCTCGACCCGTTGTTCGCGAACACGACGCGCAAGTCGCGCGTGACCCCACTCACGACCTGCGCTGTACCGGCGCCGTTCACCGTGGTGCCGCCGTTTGGCGTGATGCGGAACTCGCCGGCGGAGAGCCCGGATTGGTCGATCGCCGCGTCGATCGTGCCGCCGCCGCCCTTGAGCACGAGGTCGCCGTGCTTCACGGTGGCGAAGATCTCGCCGCCGCTCGCGGCGGACGCGAGCGCGACGGACGCGAGAATCGCGAAGCGCGCAGACAGCGGAACATGCGGGAACATGCGGGGTCTCCGGATCGGTGGACGAAGGATCGATGCGACGGGCTCAGGGGACGATGTCGGTGCCGCCACCGTGCTGGACCTTCGTCGCGCCGATGACGGTATCGCTTGTGAACGCGATCGTGTCATTGCCGCTGCCGGTCTTCACGAACAGGTCGGCGCCGATCGAGCACTGGTCGACGGTCACCTGATTGTTCCCGTCGCCCGCGGTGATTCGCACGCCGCCGTCGATCATGCACGCCGTCAGCAGGTCGATGTCCTCCTTCTTGGTGCTCGTGATCCGGACGTCGCGGCCGACGTGCCCGTTCTTGATCGTCAACTCGTTCTGGCCGCTGCCGAGCTTGGCAATCACGTCTCCGGAGACGTCGGCGGTGTCGAAGACCACCGTCTCGCCGCTGCCGCCCGCAGTGATCAGAAACGAGCTCGCGAAGTGCGACAAGGATTCCGACACGATCGTGTTCCGGCCCGCGCCGCCGAGAACGCGAGTCCGGCCGAGAACCATCGAGCCGGAGGTCTGGAAATCGTCGTCGCCTCCGCCGCAGGTCCAGAGGATCTCGCCGTCGTGCTCGGAATTGACCAATCCCGTGAAGTTCGGACCGTCGCCCAGGTGGAGAACCGTGTCGCCTGCGACTTGTGAGTCGGCGAAATTGACGAAGTCGCTTCCGCGGCCGAGTTGGACCGACAGCTTGCCGCCGGCGCGGGACGAGCTCTTCAACTCCACGGTGTTGTCGCCTTCACCGAGCAGGAACGACGACTTGCTCGCCACTTCGCTCGCATCCAGCGTGACCGTGTCGTCGCCGTTGCCGCCGCGCGTGTTCAAGTGCCGGCCGACGTGCGAGCCGGTGAGCGTCAGCTTCGATCCGACCTTGCCCAGCTTCGCGCGCAGATCGCGCGGGATGTCCACACCGTCGAGATCGATCGTCGCTCCGCCCGCGGAGAACGTGAGCAGGACGTCGCGCGTGAAGTTCGAGAACACGGCCGGCGTCGGCGCGCCGCCGACGGTCGTTCCCGCCGCCGGCGACACTCGAATCTGAGCCGGCGAGAGTCCGGCCTGATCGAGCGTGATCGCGGCCGCCATGTCCGCGCTCGTCACCGAGAGGTTGCCGTGCTTCACCTTCACGGTCACGTCGGCGGAGAACGCGACACCATTGCTGAGGACGGCGAGGATCGAGGCGGTCACGAGGGACATGGTCGGGCGGTTCATCTTGAGTCTCCGGATCCTGCTCAGTGGTCGGCTTCATTCCTTCGACACGTGCGTTCTCCGCGCCGCCCCTCATGAGAAAAACGGAACCGCTTCCGGCGATTCGAGCCGCGCGCTCAGGGGACGACGTCGGTGCCGGCGCCGTGCTGGATCTTCGTTGCGCCGGTGACGGTGCAGTTCGCGATGCCGATGAAGTCGTCGCCGTCACCGGTCTTGACGAAGAGGTCGGCTCCGACGGAGCAGCCGTCGAAAGCGACATGGTTGTCGCCGCCGCCCGCCGTCACACGCAGGTCGCCGAGCGTCGTGACGAGATGCGGGTCGATCGTGTCCGCGCCGCCGCCGGCCGTGACGAGGAAGCGGTCCGCATAGACCGGGTTCGGCGTCGCCAGCTCGTTCGCTCCGGGACCGAATGCGAGACGCACGTCGCCGTCGGCGGTGATCGACTCCAGAATTGCGCGGTCGTCGTCGCCGCCTGCGTCGAAGCGAAGGTCGCGGCCGATCGTCGCGAGCGAGACCTCGAGGAGATCCCGCCCGCCGGCGGTCGCGACGACGAGGTTGCGCGCGATCGAGACGTTGGGGAACTGCAGGACGTCGTCGTCGCCGCCGGTGGCGACGCGCAGGTCGCGTCCGATCTGCGTGAAGTCGGTCATGAAGTGGTTCGGCCCCGCGCCGAGCTCGGCGCGAACCTCGCCGATGCCGGACTCGCTCAGCCGCACGTCGTCGAAACCGCCGCCGCCGCTCAAGCGGAGCGATCGCTCGAACGTCGCCGAGTTCAGCGTTCTGAGCTTGTTCGCGCCGCCGCCGAGATCGATGCGCGTGTCGTCGTGCGCCGTCATTGCCTCGAACACGATGTCCTCGTCGCCGCCGCCGCATGTCACCGCGAGCGGACCGTCGAACTCGGAGGTCGCGATCGTGGCGAGTCCGCCACCGCCGCCCGAGCGGATGGAAACCGCACGCGAGAAATGGCTGTCGAGACAGAGGAAGCTGTCGCCGCCGCCGCCGGATTCCACCGCGACGCGACCGTCGAAGGTCGACGAGAGCAGGTTGGTCGCGTTCGCCCCGCCGCCGAAGCGCGCCGTCAGATCCTTCACGACGTGCGACGTCGCGAGCAAGAGCGCGTCGTCGCCGCCGCCGGTCGTCGCGAACCGACGCCCGAACTGCGAACCGTTCGCCGTGAACGAGTTCATGCCCGCGCCGAATTCGAAACGCGTGTCGCGCGTGACCGTGACGCCGAGCACGGAGAACGAATCATCGCCGCTCCCGAACTTGCCGCGCAGGTCGCGGGGCGCCGTCACGTTGAAGAGCGAGATTCCGGTCGCACCGGCATCGAACGCGAACACGACGTCGCGCGTCATCCCGCCGACCGTGATCGGAGCGGCCGATCCGTTCACCGTCGTTCCCGCCGATGGAATCACCTTCACTTGATCCGCCGGCAGACCGAGCTGCTGCAGCACGAACGAGGCGCCCGGGTCGTGGGAGCTGAGCAAGAGGTCGCCGTGCGCGATCTTCGCCTTCACTTCAGCGGGGCTCGCCGGGACGGCGGCCGGAATCGCGAACACGACGGCGATCGACGCGAGCAGGTCGGACTTCCGCATGGTAGTTCCTCCGTCCGAACCCACGTGAGGCCGCCGCGGCGCCCCCCTGCCAATCCCGCTGCGCCCGACCATCGTTACCATCGCGGCCTTCCCATGCCGACTCTCCGCCCGGAGCCGTTCTCATGCCCCGCTCCTGCATCCAGACACTCGCGACGATCCTCGCGCTTGCCGCCGCCGTCGCCGCACTTCCCTTCGCGTGCACGCTGATGCGCGAGACGCCGCAGGCGAACGATCCCGAGGTCGAGCGCTTCCTCGCCGAATATGCGGCGGCATACCAGCCGCTCTACACCGCGTCGTCGGAAGCGCAGTGGAAGGCGGTGACCGACGTCTCCGACGAGCACACGAGCGCGTCGATCGCGGCCGATCAGAAGCTCGCGGAGTTCACGGGCGCAGCGAAGACGATCACGACGGTGAAGGAGTTCCTGAAGCGGAAGGACCGGCTGCCCGAGCTCGAGTGGCGCCAACTCGAGGCGATCCTCTTCGCGGCGGCGCAGAACCCGGGCACGATCCCCGACGTCGTGAAGGAGCGCGTCGAGGCCGAAGCGCGGCAGAGCGAAGCGATGAACGGCTTCGTATTCCGGATCGCGCGCAGCCAGCCGGCCGACGGCGTGCAGGTCGTCACGCCGAACGACATCGACGAGATCCTGCAGAAGTCGACCGACCTCGACGAACGCCGGCGCGCCTGGGAGTCATCGAAGGAAGTGGGGCGTCCGTTGAAGGACGGGCTCGCGCACCTGCAGACGCTGCGGAACCGCGTCGCGCGCGAGATGGGCTACCCCGGGTACTTCTCGCTGATGGTCGCGGAGTACGGGATGACCTCGGACGAGATGATCGCCACTCTCGACGACGTCATTGCGGAACTGCGACCGCTCTACGAGCAGCTCCACTGCTACGCGAAGCACAAGCTCGCCGCGCGCTACGGCCGCGCGGTGCCGCAGAAGATCCCCGCGCACTGGCTGCCGAACCGCTGGGGACAGGAGTGGCCCGGGCTCGTCGACGGCATCGACCTCGACCCCTACTTCGCGAGTTGGACCGACAAGCAGATCGTGGAGAGCGCGCAGGCGTTCTACGTCTCGATGGGTTTCCCGCAGCTCCCGCAGTCGTTCTGGGAGAAGTCGGATCTCTGGGCTCTGCCGGCGGGCGCGGCGCGCAAGAAGAACACGCACGCGAGCGCGTGGCACATCGACCTCGACCAGGACGTCCGCTCGCTGATGAGCGTGAAGAACAACTTTGAGTGGTTCACCACGACGCACCACGAGCTCGGCCACGACTACTACTACCTCTCCTATGCGCGCCCTGAAGTGCCCCTGGTTCTCCGCGAGGGAGCGAACCGCGCATACCACGAGGGGGTCGGCGAGCTGATCTCGCTCGCGGCGTCGCAGCAGTCCTACTTGAAGGACGTCGGCGTTCTGCCGAAGGACGCGAAGATCGACCAGACGCAGTGGCTGCTGAACAGCGCGATGACCTCAGTCGTGCTGATGCCATGGTCCGTCGGGGTGATGACGCACTTCGAGCGCGATTTGTATGACGGCAACCTGCCGAAGGACGAGTTCAACGCGCGCTGGTGGAAATACGTCGCGGAGTTCCAGGGCATCGAGCCGCCGTCTCCGCGCGGGGAAGAGTGGTGCGACGCGGCGACCAAGACCCACATCAACGACGACCCCGCGGCCTACTATGACTACTCGCTCGCCACGATCCTGAAGTTCCAGCTTCACGAACACATCGCGAAGAAGATCCTGCACCAGGACGTGCACGATGCCGACTATCGCAACAACAAGGAGGTCGGCGCATTCTTGCGCGGCATCCTCGCGAAAGGCGCGACGGAAGACTGGCGCAAGGTGCTGAAGGACGCGACCGGCGAAGAGTTCTCCGCGCGCGCGATGCTCGACTACTACCGCCCGTTGATCGAGTGGCTGAAGCGCGAGAACGCCGGGGCCGACGCGAGGTGGTGAGTCGTGGGCGGGCCGATCACGGCCAGAAGGTGATCGTCTGGTGGTCGTAGGACAGGTGGCCGTGCCCGAGCGGGTCGAGGTACGCGACCTGCGCGTACGCCGTGACGCCGAGCAACTGGAGATCGAGCAGAGCCGGGAACGTGACCGAGAGCGTTCCGGTGGCGTCGAGCGTGCCGATCGTCCCGAACTTCGCGAGCGCGCCGAGCTGATAGTGCGGCCCGAACGTCGAGTTGCCGAGCGACGTCGACACCAGCAGGAACGCGATGCTGTTCGCGGGACCGACGCAACGCAGCTTCGTCGACTTCACGAGCGAGATCGGCGACGGGTCGAAATAGAAGGACTGCGCATAGAACTCGTCCTGGCCGATGTCGGCGACCGGCGGGCCGGAGAGCGTCGGGTGGCCGTCGAACGGCTCGCCGTCCACGTCCAGCGCCGGCAGCGTCGCGACGCCAGCGTCGATCGCGGGTGACGTCGGCAGCAGGTGGTAGTCGTTGTTCGCCGCGTCGACGAACTTCGGGTCGCCGATGAAGTTGCCGACGCCGGGCACGGTCATCGACGCGAAGCTGCAGTGGTCGACCGTGTAAGTCGGACCGAAGTTCGTGATCTCGTGATCGCAGTTCCAGAACGCGCAGTTCTGGATCGTCCACGTCGCGGGCACGGACGAGTCCTTGATCACGGGCTTGTTGCCGTGCGCGCCGATGTCCTCGAACACGCTGTGGTCCACGGTGAGCTGCAGCGACCCGGGGAGATCGAGGAACGAGATGATCGAGCCGAACGACTGATCGTGGAAGTTGCAGTTCGTGATCGCGACCGTCGAGGAAGCCTGGCTCTGCGCGCCCGCCTGCAGCCCGTTGTTCCCACCCCAGAACTCGCAGTTCGTGAACGACGCCATGGCGAGCGCGCCGGACGCGGCGTGGAGCTTCGCGCCCATGTTCCCGCCGGTCACCTTCGTGTCGGCGACCGTGATGTCGATCTGGCCCTGCTCCGCGGACGTCCACAGCCCCATCCCGCCCGAGAGCTCGCAGCGCTCGATGCGCAACGTGAGGAAGTCGTTCGCTTGCACGTCGGTGACGATCGCGCCGGCGTTGCCGTAGATCTTCAGGTCGTGGATGAAGCTGTATTGCGATCCCGCGGGGATGAAGACCGCCTTCGGGATCTCCGCCGAGATCACGGTGGTCGCGATCAGCACGGTGCCCGGGATCTCCGCGTACATCTCGCACGACGGCGGCATCACGATCGGGAACATCTCGCCCGTGAACCACGTGTAATTGCCGGGCCGCACGATGATCTCGCACTGCCCCGCACCCGCGACCGCCGCGCAGTGCGTGATCGTCTGATATGGGTTCGCGGACGTCCCGGTGCCGGAGACGTCGTCTCCCGACGCGACGTCGACCCAGAACTTGTTCTGCGCTTCGGCGGATTGCGCTCCGGCGAGCAGGGCCACCAGGGTCGCGATCGGGATCACCGCGGTCGACTTCATGAGGTTCCTCTCGGGCGGACGGGGCGACGATGATCACACGCCCCGGGCCGGAAGGGAACACTCGGAGCGGGTGCCGCGCGGCGCGAAGCACCGTCCCAGATGCGGCTCCTGTCGTCCCGGTGTGACGCGGGAATCGTCACGATCCGCCGGCGAGCCGAGTGATCTCGACGAGCGGACCCGGGCGCGACACGAACCACGACTGCGCGAACGGCCAGCGCAGGAGATACATCTCCCCGCCGATCGGCCCGGCGGCGCCGGGCGCCTCGACGTGCACCGGCGTGCCGAGCGGGCGGAAGACGTCGAACGCCGGGTCCGAGAGCTGCGCGCCGGTGTGGAAGATCGAGATCGCGTGGCGCGCGCCGCTCGATCGGAGCGCCGCGAGGAACGCGGCCGGCGCCGTCACTCGCTCGCCGGAGAACGGGAACCGCACGTCGAACCGCGGACGCGGATCACCGCGCGCGATCTCGGCCGCTTGGCGCTGATCGAACTGCGTCCACGACCCGACGACGGAGCGATGCGCTTCGATCGATGCCGGGACGAGCGGCAAGGGGAAGTCGAGATACGGGTGCGCGACGAGCGGCGCATTCGGCGGGAGGTTCGCCTCGATCCAGCGCGCGGCCGCTTCGCGCGTGTCCTCCTGCCGGTAAAGCCAGTCGAGCCGAGCGCACGTCACCGCGCCGGGGAAGCACAGCACGATGGTGAGTGCGGCGAACGTCGCGGCGGGGCGCGGCGCGCGTTCGCACAGCGAGACGACGAGCGCCGCGGCGGCGACTGCGAGCACCGGGAGCACGGGGAGGAAGAAGCGGATCGCGAACGTGGCGTCGGGGCCGAACACCACGACGAACGCGAGGAGCATCGCGAACCCCGGCGCGAGCGCGCGGCTCCACGACGGCGAGCGTCCGATGCGCGCAATCGCGACGGCGATCGCCGCGCACCCGAGGACCGCGACGATCGGG
>CAZBOK010000106.1:0-12356 GCA_964493525.1 uncultured Phycisphaeraceae bacterium
CCATTCGCGGATCAGCTTGCCGTTGACGGCCGGCTGCGCGACGTCGGTCACCACCGACACGGCGTCGTCCTTCCGGCCGAGCTGGAGCAGCGCTTCGGCGCGCGCGGTCGCGGCCCAACCGATCAGCCAGTGTCCCTGCGGCAGCCGCTTCGCGAAGTCGTCGCCGGCGGACTTCAGGTGCGGCTCCGCCTCCGCCGCCGCGCCGGTCGCGAGCAGCGCCTCGCCGAGCGTCATCTCCATCACGTTCTCGCCGCCCGACACATCGAACGCCTCGCGGGCGTACGGCAACGCTTCGGCGCCGCGACCGAGCAGGAGCAGGTCGGCGGCGAGGTCCGACAGGGAGTTCGCAACGAGGTGCTTGTCGCGGGTCTCGACCGTGCGGAGCAGCGTGACCGCGATCCGGTGGTGCGTCTCGGCCTCGGCGAACTTCCCGATCGAGAGCAGCGCCGCGCCGAGGGTGGACTCGGTGTCGGCGTGGTCCTCGCCCCCCACCTCCGGATGCTTCGAGGTGACGTCGAGCGCTTCTTCGAGCAGACGAATCGCCTCGTCGATGCGGTCGCGCTCCATGCGGACCTTCGCGAGGTCCTTCAGCGCGATCACGAACGCCGACTGGTTCTCCGGCGGCTTGCGGCGCACGACGTCGAGCGCGTCGGAGAGATACCGATCGGCCGCCGCGCGATCGCCCCCGGCATGCGCGACGGCGCCGAGCTCGCCGATGAGGCCGAGAACGCGCTCGTGGTCGGGGCCGTAGCACTGTCGCGCGAGGTCGAGCGCCTCGTTCAGGGCTTTCATCGCCTCGCCGAAGCGTCCCTGCTCCGCGAGCGCGCTGCCGAGGTCACGCAGCGTGTGGATGATGTCCGGGTGGTCGGGACGCAGCGCCTTCCGCACGATCTCGAGCGCTTCGCGGTGCAACGCTTCGGCAGCGACGGGGTCGCCCATCAGGGCGTCGACGATGCCGAGTTCGTTCAATGCCGCGGCGAGCACCGGATGGCCGGGCTTGGCGCGTCGCAGGATCTCGATGAGGTCGACCAGCTCGGCCTTCGCGCCGCCGAAGTCGCCGCGCGTGCGCAGCGTCTCCGCGAGGAGACGGCGGCTTTCGAGCGTCTCGTCCGAGTTCGGGTCGAGGTGCGCGCGCAGCGCGATGGCCCGCCGCACGCGTTCCTCCGCCTGCTTCGCGTCGCCGCGGTGCAGCAGGATCTGCGCGAGCAGATGGCTGCTCGCTCCGAGTCCCGGGGACGGATTGGCCCCCGGCTTGACGCGCAACGACTCGCCTTCGAGCACCAGGCTCTCGGCGCGCGAGTAGTTGCCGAGCGCGTCCTCGAGCCGTCCCACGCAGTCGAGCGCGCGCGCGACCGTCTCGTCGTCCGAGCGGCCGGCGGCGGCGAGCGATCGCCGGAGCTCGACCAACCGATCGAGGTTGGTGCGCGCGCCTTTCAGATCCCCGAGGCTCAGCAGCGCGGTTCCGACGACCTCGCGCAGCTCCGCTTCGACGTCCGGCTCCTGCTCGAGGCGCGCGAACTGGCGCTCGCCGAAGTCCATCAGCGCCTGCCAGACGGTGTAGCTCGGGTCCGGCTTCACGAGCGGGTCCGACACCATCAGCAGGTCCTTGAGCAGCCCGACGACCGTGCCGGCGCGCGCGGCCGACTTCTTCGCGTCGTCCATCGACGCCATCGCGGCGTCGCGCTGTCGATTCGCTTCGCGCCAGGCGGCGAGAACGAACACGAGGCCGGTGATCAGCGCGATCAGCACGGCGGATGCGGCAGCCAGCAACACGCGATGCCGCCGCGCGAACTTCGACAGGCGGTACAGCGTGCTCGGCGGACCGGCCAGCACCGGCTCGTCCGCGCGGTAGCGCTTCAGGTCCGCGAGCAGCGCGTCGGCGGTCTCGTACCGGCGCGTGCGGTCCTTCTCGAGGCACTTCATCACGATCCAGTCGAGGTCGCCCTCGAGCTGGCGCGACAGCTTCACGTCGTCGGTACGGCGGCGCTCCGCGATGTCGGACGAAGTGCCGGAGCGGCGCGACTCGGCCGCGAGCGTGCCGACGTGGCGACTCGGAGTCGTCGGCTCGATGTCGCGGATGATGCGCTGGAAATCCGCCGGCGATGCTTCGCGCAGCGAATCGCGCAACGGGGTGCTCCCCGCGAGCAGCTCGTAGAGCAGCACGCCGAGCGCGTAGATGTCGGTGCGCACGTCGACATCGAGCCCCGACATCTCGGCCTGCTCCGGGCTCATGTACTCCGGCGTGCCGATGAACTGCCGAAACTCGGTGAACAGCGTGCGGTCCGTGAGCCGACCGTGCAGCGCCTTCGCGATCCCGAAGTCGATCACCTTCGGCACCGGCACGCCGTCGTGCAGCGTCACCAGCACGTTCGACGGCTTCAGGTCGCGGTGGATGATCCCCTTCTGGTGCGCGTGGTGCACCGCGAGGCACACCGGCAGGAACAGCTCGAGGCGCTGCTCCGTCGTGAGCCGGTTCACGTCGCAGTACTGATTGATCGGCATCCCCTTCACCAGCTCCATCACGAAGTACGGCCGACCGCTCGGCGTGGAGCCGGCGTCGAGCACGCGCGTGATGTTCGGGTGATCCATGATCGCGAGCGCCTGCCGCTCCGCTTCGAACCGCGCGATCACCTGGCGCGTGTCCATGCCCGGCTTCAGGATCTTGAGCGCGACCTTCCGGCGCACCGGCTCGATCTGCTCGGCCATGTACACCGTCCCGAACCCGCCTTCGCCGATCTTCTCCAGCAGCCGGTAGGGGCCGACGCGGTCCTCGCCCTTCGGCAGGTCGGGCGCGGGATCGCCGATGATCTTCTCGTGCACGCCCTTCAGATCGTCCGCGAGCTGCGCGAACGGCATCGGCTTCTGCTCGCCCTTCAGCAGCGCGTCGACGGCGCGCCGCAGCTCCAGGTCGCCCGCGCACTCGCGCGCGAGGAACTCCTCGCGCTCCGCGAGCCCGAGCCCGCGCGCCCTCAGGAAGAGCGCCGACGCGCGATCGAACCGATCCTTCGACTGCTCGCCCACGCTCAACGTTCTCCGCCGTGAATGCGGCTCGCGAGCCACGCACGCGACACCGCCCAGTCGTCCGCCACCGTCGAGCGCGCCACGCCGAGCGCCTCCGCAATCTGTTCGTTCGTCATTCCCGCGAAGAAGCGCAACTCGACGACGCGCGCCTTGCGCGGATCGAGCTCCGCCAACTCCCCGAGCAGTTGGTCGAGCTCGAGCACCTCCAGCGTGCCGTGACCGAGCGCGCCGGCCATCTCGCGCGCCTCCGCCGATTCGAGCTCGACGCGCTCGCCGCCCTGTCCGCGCTTCTGCGCGCCGCGCTTGCGCGCGTGATCGACGAGGATGCGCCGCATCGCCGCGGCGGCGGCCGCCTCGAAGTGGACGCGGCCCTGCCATGCCTTCTCGCGCCCGATCAGCTTCAGGTAGGCCTCGTGCACGAGCGCCGTGGGCTGCAGCGTGTGTCCCGCGCGCTCGTGCGCGAGGAACGCGGTCGCGATGCGCTTCAGCTCGTCGTACACGCGCGGCAGGAGTTCGTCCGCGGCGACGCGGTCGCCGTGCATCACTCGGTCGAGCAACGCCTCGATCGACGGCTCGCTCCGCGGCGGATCGGACGGCTCGCGCATCATTGCGGGTTTCGCCTCGGCGTCGGGTTCGCGCGACAGGATAGGCGTGTTCATGCCGCGACGAGCCGCTGCTCGAGCAACGATCGAAGGGCGCGGTGCGCGCGGTGCAGGCGGATCTTCGCCGCGTTCGCGCTGATCCCGAGACGACGCGCCGTCGCGTCGGTGTCCGCGCCCTCGAAGTCGCGCAGGCGGATCACCTCTTTGTGAGTCTCCGGCAGCAGGTCGATGCACTGACGCACGAACGCGCGGGTCTCGTCGCGCACCAGCCGCTGGATCCCGGACGAACCGTCGTCCGACTCGGTGACCGACACGATCGGCCGCAGTCCGACCGGCTCGCCGAGCCGCGACGCGGCGTCGAGCGATTCGGCGGGGCGTCGAGCACGGCCGCGCTGGCGCATCAACGCGGCGTTCACGCCGATCCGATGCATCCAGGTGGAGACGCGCGATCCGCCGGCGAACGCGCGGAGGCCGCGGAACGCGGAGACGAAGGCGTCCTGCACCGCGTCCTCGGCGTCCTGCTCGTGCCGCAGAACGCGGCGCGCGATGGCGAGGAGCGGCCGCCGTGAGGACTCGACCAGGCGGTCGAAGGCGGTGTCGTTGCCCGACTTGAGGGAATCGACCCAGGCGACGTCGTCGGAGCCGGGGAGGTTTCTGGGGAGCATGGCGTGTCCTTTCGAACCTCGATGCGTGAACCCACCTCGGGGAGTCCGACGCACTCGAAGAAAAAGTTCGCCGCCGGGCAGACGCGGAGCGGTGGGTTCGAAAAAATGTCGGGCGATCGGGGTCGCGCGCGGACGCGCTCGCGTATCAGCCCGCGCCGCCGGCGATGAACGCCGGCGGTTCTTTCGTTCTCCTCCCTCCCGAAAGGCAGTGCTCCCATGTCGACCCGGGTTCTCGCCGCGCTCGCGGCGGCGCTCTTCTCTTTCCCTCTGATCGCCGGCAACGCGCGGGCGGAGGAGGGCTGGCTGACCGACATGAATGCGGCGAAGGAGACGGCCGCGAAGGAGGGCAAGGACCTCCTGATCGACTTCACCGGCTCCGACTGGTGCGTCTGGTGCAAGCGCCTCGAAGCGGAAGTGTTCGGCACCGACGAGTTCAAGGCGAAGGTCCACGACGACTTCGTGCTCGTGCGACTCGACTTCCCGAACGATCAGACCCTGATCTCCGCGGACGAGAAGACGCAGAACGAGGCGCTGGCGAACGAGTGGCACGTCACCGGCTTCCCCACCGTCGTGCTCGCCGACGCGACCGGCCGGCCGTTCGCGCGGACCGGGTACGAGAAGGGCGGGCCGACCAGCTACCTCGCGCTCCTCACCAAGCTCCGCGCCGCGCACGCGCTGCGCGACGCCGGCATGAAGGCGGCGGAGGGCAAGTCCGGCATCGAGCGCGCCAAGGCGATCGACCAGGCGCTCACCGCGATGGATCCCGACGTCGCGCGCCAGTTCTATGCGGCCGAGATCGAAGAGGTCTCGACGCTCGCCAAGGACGATGCGGAGCTCTCGAAGAAGTACGCCGAGGTGAACGGGCATCGGATCGTCGACGACCTCGACGGGAAGATCGGCCCGCTCGCGGAAACCGGCGACTGGGACGGCGCGACCAAGCTGCTCGACGAAGCGATCGCGGCGCACGGCGACAACGCGTACGTGGTGCAGCAGGCGCGCATCCGCAAGGTGCAGGTGTCGTTGAACCTCCTCGCCGGCAAGTCGCAGTGGGACGAGGCGCTCGCCGCGGTCGACGGCTTCACGAAGGAGTTCGCCGATGACGAGGTCGTGGTGGCGAAATGCAAGGAGCTGCGCTCGCGCGTGCTCGTCAGCCGCCTCGACGCGGCGATCGGCCCGCACGTCGAAGCGAACGAGTGGGACGCAGCGACGAAGGCGATCGACGAGTTCATCGGCGCGAATGCCGCCGACGCCGCCGCCGTGCGCGACGCGCGCATGCGGAAGGTCGACGTCGTGATGAACCAGCACGGCAGCAAGAACGATTGGGACGCCGTCATCCAGTCGATGCACGCGCTCGCCGAGGAGTGCAAGGACGACGCGATGCCGCGCCAGAAGGCGCTGACGAACGAGTCGTACGGGTACCACGAGAAGGGCGATCTCGCGAAGTGCCTCGAGGTGCTCGAGGCCGCGCTCGCCGCGGACAAGGACGGACCGATGGCCGAGCAGGTCGGCGCGATCATCGAGCAGATCAAGCGCGAGAAGGAAGGCGGCGGCGCGAAGGAGCCGCCGACGGAGCCCGAGAAGCCGACCGGCGGCGGTTGATCGACGGCACCGAACGCGGAAGCGCGCGAGCGCGTGTCCCGGGAGTCGGGACACGCGCTCGCGTCGTTCACGGGGCGATCGTCACCGTCAGGGCGTGACGCCCTTCTCGCAGTTGCTGAGCGAGACGCCGCGCACTGCGCCCGCGTCCGCGATCGCGTACTGGAAGAACAGCGACGTCGCGGAGGGGACGGTCGCGGGCCACAGGAACGGCAGCGCGATCCCGCCGCCGGCGTCGGTCGCGAAGTTGAGCGCGAGCGACGGCGGATACGCGAGCAGCGTCCCACCCTGGAACGCCACCGGAGTGCTCGCGAACGACACGAACAACACCGCCGGCGACGACGCCATCGCCGACGTCAGCGTGAGGCTTCCCGCCGAGTTCGGCTGCAGCGTGCCGGTGCCGATCAACGCCGGAATGCCGCTCGTGCCCGCGAGGCCGGAGCCGAGGTTCGTCCACGGCGACGCGGGGCAGCCGCCGGTGGCGCAGACCACCGCCGCGGCAAACGCGTTGCAGTTCATCGGGCCCCAACCGACGCAAGTGTCCCAGCCGGCGTGCGGCGTCGAGGCGCCTTGCCCGCCCGGAAGATTGCCGTTCGTGCTGCCCGACGCGATGTCGAACCAGATCGCGGGGTCGTTGTTCTGGCTGTAGATGAGGTCCTGGATCCGGCCGAAGCGGCGGTGGCCGTGAACGTCCGGCACGAGTCCGCCGAGGTTGATCACTTCGAGCTCGACGAGCGCGAGATGACCCGCGAAGACCGGCGAGGCGAAGCTCGTCCCGATGCCGCTCGTCAGCGAGTTGTTGAAGTAGAAGGAGTAGGCGCCGCTGCCTCCGGACGAGTGGAACGCGACGTCCGGGACCAGGCGCCGGTTGTTGTTCGCGTTCACCGCGGGGACGCCGATGCCCGTCTGCCAGGTCGGACGCACGTTGTACGTGACGGACTTCGTGCTCCACCCGCCGCCGCCGCCGGTCCAGTTCGCTTCGGTGACGCGCACGCCGGTCGCCGAGTTCACGTTCGCGACCGTGCCGCCGACCGCGAGGACTTCCGGATCGCACGTCGGGTAGCCGAACGGATCGATGGTCGTGCCGCTGTCACCGCTCGCGTTCATGTAGGTGATGCCTTCCGCGCTCATCGACACGTGCTGGTTGTGCGCGGAGTTCGCAGTCGAGTTGGTGATGTTCCAGCCGTAGCTCTCCGAGATCGTGTCGCACAGGTTGTCGCTCGCTTCCGCCGTCAGCACCGCGATCAGGTTCGCGCCCGCCGGGCTGTCGTAGATGCGGATGTTCGCGAGCGGCGCAGCACCGAGCTCCATCTGGATGTCGAGATCGCCTTCGCCTTGCGCCGTGCCGGCGCCGATGCCGCCGCCCGACACCGGGACGACCGTCACGTTCGACCCCGCGCCGCCGCCGGGCGTCGGCAACGAGAAGTGACTGATGTAGAGCAGCCAGTTGTTCGCGCGGAAACCGTCGAAGTTGGAAATGCCGATCGTGCGGCCGGCGCCGGTCATCCCGGCGTTGTAGATCGGCTGCGCGCCGTAGCACGTGCGCGAGAGGAACGGGGTCAACAGCGTCGTGAGCGGCTTCGGCCGCGTGAACGTGTCGAGGCCCGCGATGTCGATCACGCTCGCGGCGAGGTCGGCCGGCAGCCGCGGCAGCGCGGACGGCGCAATGAACGCGCTCGGCTCGCTCACGTCCTGCGGCTCCGCCGTGTAGGAGCGGATGGTCGTGTGGAACGCCGCTTCCGCCTGCGCGACCGTTCCGCGCGCGATGACCGCGAGGCGGTTCTTGCCGACTTCGGTGATCGTGAAGCCGTGCTGCGTGAGGTAATCGGCGATCTGCTGGACGCGCGCGAGCGGCAGACCGAAGCGCTCGCCGATCTCGTCGGGTCCGATGAACTGCCGGTAGTGCGGCGACTGCGGGTTCGACACGTCGTCGACGAACTGCTGCATCTCCGCCGGCTTCGCGAAGGGGAGACTGACGGCGACCACCAACGACTGGCTCGGATCGGCGGGGCCGACGTCGGTCGCGCGGCTCAACACCGGCAACGGCTCCATGCCGTCGATCGCGACGACCGCGGCGCCCGGTGCAGGCGCGGGGTTCTCCGCCGCGAGAGCGACGCTCGAGCAGAGCGCGGCGGCGAACGAGAAGACGACGAGACGGGAGAACGGGAAGGACATGTAGCGGCAGCCTTTCTGTGTCTGAGATGCAGACACCGAGAATCGAGTTCTGGGTTGGTTCGGACGGGGCAGGACGCGCCGCCCGGTCTCGACGACCGGCGACGCACCGCGAGATCGATCGGGGAGTCGGTCAGCCCGCGAGCGGAGGCGAGGTCTTCGGCGCGAGGCGGAACAGGGTGCGCGCGATGAGAGTCGGCGCGGGGAGCGTCGAAGCGACGTGCGGGACGGGCGCGACGTGCACGACGGCCGGCGCGGCATCGAGGGATCCGCTGATCGGCTGCAGTTGCTGCGCGAACGCGCAGACGTCGTCGTGCGGATCCTCGTCCGGTGCGCCGCCGCCACACTCGTGGTGCTGGTGCGTCTCGCACCAATGGTGTGAGAACGCCGCGTGAACGTGCGACGCAACGACGTTCAGGAGCACGAGGAACGACATCGCGATCGCGAGGAAGCTCGCCGCGCGGAGTCGTCGACGTTGTCGAGTCTCGGTGCGCATTCTCGATGTCGCGCGCGAAGGTATGCCCTCGTTCACCGCGCTGTCAAGCGACGGACGCGCGCGCTCCCGTCACTTGCCGGCGTCTTGCTTCGGCGCGTGCGCCGGACGCGACGCGGGCGGCGTCGCGTTCGGGTCGCTGATGTACCCGGGCACTCCGCGCATTCGGTCGATGAGGTCGCTTCCCGCACCGCTCTCCTGGATGTCGGCGGGGACGAGCGCGCGCTTGCCGTACGACTCGCCGCGCCGGATCGGATGTTGCCGTGCGAACTCGGGCGTGAGGATCTCCTCGAGCACGCGGCCCGGCATGTCGGCGCCGACTCGGAGACCGAGCAGCGCGAGGATCGTCGGCGTCACGTCCTCGAGCTTTCCGCTCCCGTTCAACTGCGCGCCCGGCCGGATCGGGCCGCCGGCCGCGAAGAAGATCGCGTTGTTGTCGTGCCAGTGCGGTCGCTTCTTCCACTCGTCGGTGTCCTCGCGCGGCACGGATGCATACCCGTGGTCCGACACGACGATCACGATCGTCTCGTCGTCGGCGAGCGCGAGGTACGGCGCGATCAGCTCGTCCGTGAACGCGCAGTAGCGGTCGATCACGTCCTTGAAGCGCGTGCGCTCCGGCTCGCGCACGAGGTCGAGCCCCGCGCGGTGCGACCAGAACGCGTGCTCCATCACGTCGATGCCTTCGAGGTAGACCCACAACAGCGACGGGTCGACGCGCTCGCGCACGAGCTGTCCGATCGCGGCGTAGGAACGGTCGGACTGGATCGAGACCTTCAGCTCCGGCAGCGGCTCGGTGCCGACGTTGAAGCTGCCGAACTTCACGTCCCGCTTCAGCTCGCCGATCTCCGCGTCGCTGAAGTCGGCGAAGCGACGCAGCGTCGGCGCGTCGATGTCCGCGGGGAGCAGCACGTGCTTCTCGACGTCGTAGAGCAGGCTCGCCGGCGACACGTTGCGCGAGCGCGTGTCATAGGAGAACGGGATCTCGTCGCCGTCCTGCGTCTTGAACGTCTTCGACAATCGGAGTCGCGAGTAGGTGACGTGGTCGCTGACGATCGCGCCGTCGATCTTCTCGGCCGGCCACGTCGCCCACAGCCCGACGATCCCGCTCTTCACTCCCGCATCGGAGAGGATGTTCCACAGCGCCGGCCGGCGCCGGTGGCCGGACGCGCTCGCGACCTGCTTCGTCGGATCGTTCGGCAGCGGCATCGTGAAGCCGGTGATGCCGTGCTCCGGCGGCGGGAATCCGGTGACGAGCGTCGTCCACAGCGACGCGGAGATCCAGCCCTCGGCGACCGGCGAATCGAGATGCCCGCCCGCCGCCTTCGCGAGGTACTTCGCGAAGTTCGGCATCTTCCCCTGCGACACGAGCGGCGAGATCACCGCGGTGTTCGCGCCGTCGAGTCCGAGGACGACGACCTTGTATCCGCTCGGCGCGCGCCCGCCGTTCGGCTTGCACGTCCCGATCGCGAGCGCGATCGCGATCGGCACCGCGAGCAGGAGCGCCGACCTCGCTCTCATGCGTCGTTCTGCGCGGAGCCCTCGAACAACGGTTCGCTCCGCTCGAGCCGCGCGCCGCGCGCGTCCATCACCGCGAACTTGTCGCCGCCGTCCTTGCCGCTCCACATCGTGACGCTGCCGTACTGGCCGTCCTTGCGGACCGCGTAGAACGTGAGATCGAAGTTCGGCTTGCCGTTCTTGCCGACGAACCCGCGCGGCACGGCGTGGTCGGCGACGCGCTTCATCACCTCGCGCGCGGCCTCGGTCGGCGTCTTGCCGTCGCCCATCAGCCGCACCATCGAGAACGCCGCGCAGTTGACGATCGCCTCCTCGCCGCGCCCCGTCGCGCCCGCGGAGCCGAGCGCGTTGTCGCAGTACATGCCGGCGCCGACCACCGGCGAATCGCCGACGCGGCCGGGGATCTTGTAGGAGAGGCCGCTCGTCGTCGTGCCCGCGGCGAAGTCGCCGTTCCCATCCAGCGCCGACATGTGGATCGTGCCGTGGGTCCACGCCTCCACCCACGACTTCGGCACTTCGTCGTCGGGCGGCGCGATCCAGTCGTCGCGATCGCTGTGGCGCTGCCGCCAGTAGAGCCACATGGCGCGCGCTTCGGGCGTGAGCAGGTTCTCCTGCTGGAAGCCGAGCTCGAGGGCGAACTTCTTCGCCCCGGCGCCGACGATGAACGAGTGCTTCGTGTAGCGCAGCACGCACATCGCGAGGCGCGCGACGTTGACGATGTCCTCGACCGCGGCGACCGCTCCCGCGCGATGCGTCTTGCCGTCCATCACCGACGCATCGAGCTGGACCACGCCCTCCTCGTTCGGGAGGCCGCCCTTGCCGACGCTGTGGTCGTCCGGGTTCTCCTCGACGACGGCGAGTCCGGAAACGACGGCGTCGAGCGTCGCGAACCGCTTCTTCGCGTGCTCCGCGTCGTTGATGAGCGCGAACGCGGTCTCGACGGCGGTGCGTCCCGCGGCATCCTTCGTGAGACCGTTCATGCTCGACACGACGATCGGTCCGCCCGGTGCGGCCGGCGCCGGCGGCGCGGGCGCGGCGGCCGCGAGTTGCGGCGCGGCGGCGACCGCGGAGAGCGCCGCGACTCCTTCGAGGAACGAACGACGATTCAGCTTCGGGTCGGGGGACGTCGGTGACATCGCGGATCTCCAGGCCGGCGCGAATGCTACTCCGTCGCGGCCCGCGGCCGCGGGAGTCGGTCAGTCCATCCCGATCGGGATCCAGAACAAGGTGAGCGTCTTCTTGCCGTCCGCTTCCTTCCAACCGAACATCCACAGCGGACCGGACCACTCGGACGACGTCGGCGAAGTCGTGCGCGAGAACAGCGGGAACAGCCGCGTGGTCGTCGCGCCGCCGTCGACGTCCGCTCCCGGCGCGCCCTCGTGCGGCGCGCGGTGATAGAAGAGCGACCACGTCTCGTTCGCGAACAGCGTGAGGAACCGCGTCTCGTCGAACGCGCCGACGTCGGCGGTGTGGAAGACGTTCACGATGCGGCCGAACACGCCGCCGAAATCGATCGAGCTGCCGGGGACGTCGTGGTCCTTCTCGCGGCGCACGCCGGTCTCGTCGAGGTCGAGGAGCGAGAACAGCGGCCCGGTCGGGAACATCTCGCCGAAGCGCACCAGCGACAAGCGATTGCCCGGCCCGCCCTTCACCCACTGGTACGCGGGGAAGAGCGAATGCGCGACGAGCCCGTCCTCGCCCGCCTGTCGCGACCACTCGACGAGGAACAGCACGAGCGCGGAGTCGGTGCGGCCGTCGTGGTAGGTGCGCGACCAGAGCGGCAGCACGTGCTCGTACTGCATGTCGGCGTCACGCTGCACCATCCAGATCGGGAAGAACGGGAACAGCATCGTCTCGCCGTTCGCTCCGTGCTCGCCGTGCTCGATGTGGAGGAAGAACGGGAAGAACCAGGCGACGTCCTTCTCGGCGTCGTGCGTCGAGCTCGCGAGCGGCCACAGCACCGAGAACTCGGAGCCGTCGGCGCCGGAGACGTCGCGGTAGAGCGGGAAGACGTCGATCCCTTCGCGCGGGACCTTCCCTTCCGAAGTGCAACCCGAGAACGACGCGGCGAACGCGGCGAAGATGGCGAAGACCGGCGCGAGCGGAAGACACGACGCGGGACGCTGCATTCGGATTCTCTCGAGAGGCGCGAACCGGAGCGCCGGTGCGGAAAGGGGCGACAGCCTACAATCCGCCGCGTGACTTCGAACGCATCGCTGCCGATCGTGACCGACGTCCTGGCCGCCGCGGTCGCGCGGTTCGCGATGCTCGCGCCGGTCGGCCCGCGCTTCG
>CAZBOK010000107.1:0-12319 GCA_964493525.1 uncultured Phycisphaeraceae bacterium
ATCTTCTTGGCCAACCTGGCGTTGGCTGAGGGCAATGTCGAGGCCGCGGCTGCGCTGGTAGCAGAGGCCGACGTCGAGATGCACCGGCATCACGTCCTGCACCAGGCGCGATTTGTGGCGAATGTCCGCGTGCGCATGCTGTTGGCCCAGGGGAACGTGACCGCGGCGGACGCGAACACGACCGCCGCCGCGGCGGCGACGTGGCGCCAGTGGACCGGTCGACGAACCGGCCGGACGATCCGCGGCGCCGGCGCGGGGACCGCGCTCGAACGCCACGCCGACTTCAGCCAGTCGACGGTCGCGCGCGTCGCGGGGTCCGCGTCCGCGAGGTCGGCGGAACGATCGGGCGGCATCACGTCGCGCCACTCGTCCTTCAGGTCGTCGAGCGGATCTTCGTCATGCTGCGTCATCGCGGCCTCCTTCGTCCCCCGGCTCGACCATCGCCAGCCGCGCCGCGAGCAGCCGTCGCAGGCGCCGCCGCGCGAGGAACAAGAGCGAGCGGGTCGTCCCTTCGGTGATCGACAGCGCGAGCGCCACCTCCGCGGTCGGCGTCTCCTCGAGGTCGTGGAGCACGAACACCTCGCGCTCGCGCGGCGTCAGCGCGGACAGGCTCTCGCGCAGGATCGTCGACACTTCGCTGCTCGCGAGCGCGTCGTCGGGCGCCGGCAGCGGCCGCTCGGGCGACTCGCGCGCGGCGATCTCCTCGTGCCGGCGGCGCGCGGCGACGCGCCGCATCCGATCGCGGCAGAGGTTCGCGACGACGGTGTTGCGCCAGGTCGAGAACGGCCGGGCCGCGTCGTACTCGTCGAGTCGATCGATCAGGTGCACCATCGCGTCCTGCGCCAGGTCCTCGGCCGCCGCGGCGTCGACGAGCAGACCGAAACAGACGCGGTAAACGGCCGGATGCTCGCGCCGCCAGAAGGCGTCGACGTCGAAATCATCGGCGGGGATCGGGCGCGGCCGCATCGCGCAGAGCCTACGCTGCCCGGCCCGCCGGTGTTGAACCGGTTGATCGAACGATTCTGACCTGCCGGAGTCCCGATGACCCTCGCCCGCCGCACCCAGCTCTCCGTGTTCGTCGACAACGTCCCCGGCGCGCTCGCGCGCATCACCGGCGCGCTCGCCGCGAAGGGCGTGAACGTGACGGCGCTCGCCGCGTGGGGCGGCTCCGATCACGGCGTCGTGCGATTGATCGCGAGCGACCCGAAGGTCGCGACGCACCTGCTCGGCGAAGCGGGCATGCTCGTCACCGAGCAACCGGTCCTCGAGCTGACGTTGCCGAACCGGCCGGGCGTGACGCAGGACGTCGCGCGCCGACTCGCCGCCGCGCGCGTGAACGTCGAGTACCTCTATGGCGCCGACGTCGGCGACTCGGGCGTGATCATCCTGCGCGTCGACGCGATCACGCGCGCGGAAGGGGCGCTGCGGACGAGCCCGTTCTTCGCGGGACCGAAGCGAGCGCGAGGCCGAGCAGCGCCGCGAGCAACGCGGCGGCGCTGACGATGAGGCCGAGGCGCACGGCCTTGGGCTCGTAGCGGAACTCGATCGACTTCGCTCCGGCTGGGTAGAAGAGACCGCGGAAGGCGTGGTCGACGCGCAGAACCTCCGCGGGAACTCCGTCGATCGACGCCGTCCATCCCGGCGCGAAGCCGTCGAGCAGCACGAGGAAGCCCGGATCTGCGGCGCCGTCGAGCGACACGACGGTCGACTCCGGCGTGGGCGCGAGCACTCGCGCCGCGGCGGCCGGTGCATGCCGAATCGGAGTCCGATCGAAGTCGAGCGGCAGTGACTCGGAGCACGCCGATCTCCGCGGATCGAAGCTCGGATCGAGCAATCGATCGAGACCACCGTGCTCCGGCATCGCGACCGTGAACGCCCTCGGCAGCGCGCGCTCGTTCTTCAGCACCCAGCACTCGCCGAACTGCGCGTCGAGCGTGATGCCGGGCGGCAGCGGCGAAGGGACCGGCCCCTTCCCGACGATCGCCTTCACCGCCATCAGGTCGAGCACGCGCGAGGAGAGCTGCGCGACGTCGTTCAACGGCGTGATCAAGCTGCCCGACGCCGTAACGCCGGGGATCCGGTTGGCGAGCTCGAACCAGCGCTTGCTCGGCGAGACCGTGTAGCACCACGCGTCGAGGAGGCCGTAGCAGCCCGGCAGGTTCGGCGAGAACACGATCTCGGGGAGCGACAACACCGTCGACCAGTGCGCGATCCGTCCGCTCGTGCCGACCGTCTGCTGCAAGTGATCGATCAGCGGCGCGTCCCCGAGGAACTCGGCGCGCGGCATCGGCTCGGTGCGCGGCAGCGCGGCGAGCCCGAGGTCGATCGCGAGTGCGACGATCGGCGCCGCCGCCCGCACGAACATCGGCACTCGGAACGTCAGGGCCGTGAGCGCGGCGCCCGAGAGGATCGCGACGAGCGCGAAGCGCGCCAGCACGTCGCGCACGAACGCGGCGTTCAGCGCCTCGACCTGCGGACTGACCGGGTAGTCGGCGCCGAGCTCCGCCGCGATCGCGCGCGCGTGGTCGACGAACGGGCCGATCAGCGCCGCATCCGTGAGCACCTGCGTGGTGATCCAGGCGCCGACGCCGAGGACGGCCAGCAACGTGGCGATCGCTCGGACCGGACGCCGCGCCGCTCCGTTCAACAGGACGTCGAGCCCGAGCCCCGCGAGCGCCGCGACGACGAACGCGACGACGAGCAGCCCGCGGCGCGGATCGCTGCCGAGTTGGAACCCCGGCAGGAAGTAGAGCGGATACACGAACGCCGACTTGCCGAGCGCGAAGCCGAGGAACAGGAAGCCCGCGACGAGCAGCACCGCGCGCCGGCGCCCGCGCGCGGCGCAGCCGAACAGCGCGAGCGGGAGCGTGAGGAGGCCGACGTAGCCGGCCGACTCGATCAGGTTGGTGCGCGACGACCACTGCGTCAGCGCATCTCGCGCGGAGAGAAGCCAGACCTCGGTCAAGCTGCGGTCGCCGTGCAGGAGCGGGAAGCCGGGCATGCCGAAAAGGCCGTCGACGATCCAGCCGAGCGCGACGCGCGGGAACAGTCCCTTCGACTGCAGGACTTCGGGCGTGGTCAGGTCGCGCACGCCTTCGCCCATCCAGCCCGCCGCGGGCAGGTACTGGCACGCGGCGATCGCGCCGCCGAGCGCGATGAAGCCGGCGAACCGCGCGAGCCGCGCGACGAACGCCGCGCGCCCGGACGACGAGACGAGCACGAGCAGCGCGGCGAGGTACGGCCAGAACGCGAGGACCACGAGAGCGTCGGGAACGACGAGCGACGCTCCCGCCGCGACGGCGCCGGTCACCAGCACGAGCCCGAGCGCGCGCGCGATCGGGACCTTCAACTCGGTCCCGACCGACCGGCAGATCAGCGCGAGGCCCCACGTGTAGATCGAGAACACGGCGAGCTGCGGCCAACCGACCAGGAGCACGAGCGCGGTGACGATCGACAGCCCGAACGCCGCGCGCTTGCTCCCGTCGAACCACCGATCGACCAGCAGCATCCCGAGCGGGAGCCACGCGATCGTCTCGATGTACTGGTAGTAGTGCGCGCGCGCGATCATGCAGCCGGAGAAGCCGAACGCGACGCCCGCGAGCAGCGAGCCGGAGAACCCGACGCCGAGCGACCGCACGTACAGGAACGTGAAGAACGCCGCGAGCGCGCAGTGCAGCGCCGCGAGGAAGCCGTAGGCGCGCTCCGGGTCGATCCATCGGTAGACCCAATGGAACGGATAGAACACGCCGTAGAGCCCTTGCGCGAGGTGCGGCACGCCGCCCGCGTTCGACGGGTTCCACAGCGGCAGCCGGCCCGCGCGCAGCGCCTCCATCGTGAACTGATCGTCGGCGCGGAACGAGATCAGCTTGTCGGATGCATCGTCGAATTCGTGGCTGCCGAGGTCGACGTCGTGCTCCGGCGTGATCGCCGAGCGCCACGGCTCGAGCCGCTGCGTGTGCATCGACACGTAGAGCTTGTCGCTCGGGAACGAGCGTCCGAAGATCGCGACGGCCATCGCGAGGTACGCGAGCGCGGCGATGAACCGTTCCGTTCCCCGCGTCATCGACTCCTCAGAGCAGCGCCGTCCGCGCGTCCCACAGCGCGGGGAATCCGCGCGTGATGTACGGCTCGGCCGACGGCGACACCGAACGGCGCAGGTACTTGAGCCCGCCGCCGCCCGTGCCGGGGCGCGCGCCGATCACGCGCTCGACGAATCGGATGTGCGCGTCGCGCCAGGCGAGCACCGCGTTGTCGAGCGCGAGGCATGCATCGACGAATCGCGCCAGCGAACCGAAGCCCGCCGCTCCGGCGTCCGACTCGAGGAGCCGCGTCGCGACGACGGTCTCCGCGTGCGTGAGCACCTTGCCCATCTCGCGATAGACGTCGAGCGAGATGACGGCCGACACGCGCTTGTCCTCGATCGCCTTGTCGCGCTCGATCCGCGCGAAGTTCAGGGCGGCGATGCGGTCGGCCGTCTCGAACCGCGTCGCGCCGCTTTGGCCGGTGAATTCGTCCGCGCGCAGGAGCCAGTACACGAGATCGCGCAGCGACGTGCGCGTGAGGTCGTGCATCAGCCGCGCCTCGCTCTCCGGCGAGTGACGGGCGAACGACTCTTCCTCGCGGTGCTCGCCGAACGCGCTCAGCTCGCCGGCCTCGAACGCCTTCTTCAGCGCTTCGCCGCCCGGCGCGGCGGTGTCGATCTTCGCGAAGTGGCGCTCGCGCAGACCGAGCGCGAGCTCGATCTGGCGGAACTGTCCCGAGCCGAATCCGGACGCCGGTGCGAGCCGCTCGCGGAACGCGAGGAACGACGCCGGGCGCATGTGCAGCAGCACGTCGTAGAACGGGATGCACACCGACACGATCTGCGCCGCGCGCTCGACGCGCTCGGTCCACGGCTCGAAACGCTCGGCGAACCATGCGAGGCGCGCGCGATGCTCGCCGTCGTCGTGCTCCGGGCCGGGGAACGACGCCGGCGCCGGGAGGTCGAACAACATCAAGTCGCGCGCGTCGCTCTTCTCGGCGATCGCGACGAGGCGCGGGTAGCGCGCGCGCTGGCGGTCGACGTTCGGGGCGGCGTCGGACGCGCGTCGCGCGAGGTGCGTGATCGGGATCTTCTTCTTCTCGCGCGCGGCGATCTCGCCGGCGTCGCGGAGCACGTCGCCCAGCTCGTGCAGGATCTGCCGGAACCAGATCTCGAACGCCTGGTGCGTCGTGATGAACAGCGCTTCGTCGTGGCACCAGTTCGCGCCGCGCGGCCACGCGTCGCCCGGCTTCCAGCCCTTCGGCCACTTCGGCCAGCTCGACGCGACGACGCCGCGCGGCACCTCCTCCGGGACGCGCAACGAATCGAGCAGAGCGGGGACGTTGATGTACTCGCCGTAGGTGAGGTGCCGGCCGTCCTCGCGGCGACCGTCCTTGTCGAGCTTCATGGCGACGCCCGGAAGCCGCACGCCGCGCGCGCGCGGTCGATCACCCCGCGCGACACCTCGCGCGCGCGACGGGCGCCGTCCTGGAGCACGTCCTCGACGTCGGACGGGTTCGCCTTCAGCTCCTCGAACCGCGCGCGCGCCGGCGCGAAGTGCGCCTCGATCTTCTCGAGCAGCATCTGCTTCGCCTCGCCGTAGCCGAAGTTCCCGCCGCGGTACTTCGCGGCCAGCTCCGCTTTCTCCGCGTCGTTCGCGAACAGCGAGTAGAGCTGGAACACCGTGCACGTGTCCGGGTTCTTCGGCTGCTCCATCGGCGTGCTGTCGGTCTTCACCGCCATGACCAGCTTCTTCAGCGGTTTGCCCGCGAGGAACAGCGGGATCGTGTTGCCGTAGCTCTTCGACATCTTGCTGCCGTCGGTGCCCGGAACGATCGCGCCCTTCGAGAGCCGGTGGGTCGGCACCGTGAACACTTCCGCGCCGAAGCGCAGGTTGAACGAGCGCGCCATCTCGCGCGTCATCTCGATGTGCTGGATCTGGTCGGCGCCGACCGGGACCACCGTCGCGTCATACGCGAGGATGTCCGCCGCCATCAGCACCGGGTACGTGAACAGGCCGGCCGACGCGGGCTGCCCCTTCGCGACCTTGTCCTTGTAGGACACCGCGCGTTCGAGGTCGCCCATCGCGGTCACGGTGAGGAGCAGCCACATCAGCTCGCAGACCTCGGGCACGTCCGACTGGCGGAAGAACACGCTCTTCGCCGGGTCGAGCCCGAGCGCGAGGTAGGTCGCCGCCGCCTCGAACGAGAACGCCTTGAGCTGCTCGCGATCGTGGATCGAGTTCAGCGCGTGGAAGTCGGCGAGGAAGTAGAACGACTCGCCGGCGGTTTGATGCGCGATGTGCTGCTGGATCGCGCCGAAGTAGTTGCCGAGGTGCAGTTGCCCGGACGGTTGGATGCCGGAAAGGAATCGCGTCTTCGGTCGCGGGTTCGGAGTCGTCGCCATAGGATCTCGTCGTGCTCGAAGCGTCGGATCTTAGTGTTCGCGGGGTTCCCGGGTCGTGAGGCTTTCGAGCCGCGCTTCGATCTTCTTCGGCGTCGGCGCGCTCGTCGTGATCGGCGCCGGGATCGCGCTGTTCGTCGCCTCCGACGACGACGGCACCGTGCGCACGGAGGACGGCGCTGCTGCGACGCGGGGCGAGAACGCCGCCAATCCCGCCGCACTGACGCGCGACCCGCGCGGGCCGGATGGCGAGACGCGCGAGCCCGAGCATTCCATGACGGTGCCGCCGACGCCGAGCGGACGCGCGGCCGACGCGCCGCTCTTGACCGGATTCGTGCGCGACGCGGACGGCGGCGGGCCGCTCTCCGGCGCGAGCGTCGCCGTGCTCGCGAACGGCGGCGAGCAGACGACGACCGATGCTCGCGGCGCGTTCTCGCTCGGGCTCGTGCGACCGGACGGCGTCGTGCACGTCCACGCCGCCGGTTATCTGCCGGAGGATTGGGGCTACCCGCCCGGTCCGGTCAACACGCGTCCGGACGAGCGCGGTCCGATCCCGTCGTCGCACGATTTCGCGCTGATGAAGAACGCGCTCGGCACCGTGCTCACCGTGCACGGCAAGCGGCCCGACGGTTCGGCTGCGGGCGGGACGCACGTCGCGGTGCGATTGCGCGTCAGCGCGTTGTCGGAGTCCGTGATCGACGTCGCCGGTGACCGGCGCGGCGACTACCTGCGGCGCATGTCCGCGGCGCTCGAGCGTGAGCGCGTCGCCGACCGGCTCGACGATCCGCGCTCCGACCGCCTCGACGTCGACGGCATGGCGCGCTTCGAGCTCGCGGTCCCTGGCCGCTACGAGATCGAGCTCACCGACTACGGGCTCGTCGCGCGCGCGCTGGTCGCCGCGGAAGGCGGCGAGATCGATCAGTCGCTCACGCTCGCTCCAGGCGTCACGCTGCAAGTCTCCGCACTGCGGGGCGGTGCGCCGGTTCCCGCGGCGGAGGTCGAGCTGTGGCGCGCCGGAGCCGGAGCTCCGCTCCGCGCCGGTGCGGACGACCACGGCGTCGCGACGTTTTCGGGGCTGGTGGCGAGGACGCCGATCGTCCTGCGCTGCGGGCCACGCGACCGCGGCGCGGAGCGCGCGCTCCAAGTGCCCGACGCATCGCAGTCGCGGCCGATCGTGCTCGATCTGCCGCCGGCGCAATCCCCACGGTTCCGATTCCAGGTCGTCGCGGCCGAATCGGGACATGGCCTTCGCTCCGCGAACGTGAGCGTCGCGGATCAACCGCCCGTCGGGTGCGATGCGGTCGGGCGGTTCGACGGCGAGTTGCCCGGGCGACCTGACGACGTCGTCACCTTCGAATGCGAGGACCGCCGTCCGCGTCGGCTGACGCTGAGCGCGGTCGCCGCAGCCGGGCCGACGATCGCGCTCGACGCGATCGGCAAGTTCGGCACGCGCGTCCGGTTTCGCGCCGTCGACGAAGGAGGCGCTCCCGCGGCGGGCGCGCACCTCGAGACGTCGGCGATGGTGCTGTCAGCGGACGGGCTCGCCATCGGCAACGTGTCGGTCGACGGTCCGCGGTACTCCGGTGCGGACGGATTCTGCGGTGACGTCGCGGTCGACCTCCGCGAAGGCGAGTGGCTCGAGGTCTACGGCGAGCGGATCGACGACAACGTCCCGTACGCGGTCCAACTGCGAGGCGTCGCCGTCCGCGTGCTGCCCGGACAAGATCGGATCGTGACGCTCTCGAACGCGATCGCGACAGTTCGCGGGAAGGTCACGCTCGCGGGGAGCGCGCCGACCGTGAGACCGATCCAACTCTTCGTGTCGCGGCCGAGTGATCTCGCGATCGCGCTCTCGGAGCCCGTTCCCGAGCAGGAAGCGCGCGATGCGAACGCGGACGGCACGTTCGAGGTCACTGTCCCTCCGGGTCCGATCACGATCACGGCGCGATTCGGTCGGTGCGCGACGTCGAAGACGATCATCGTTCCCGCGGACGGATGCTCCGGCATCGAGATCGATCTGTTGCCGGCGCGGGAAGTTCGCGTCGAGTGCGTCGACGCGGCGACCGGCGAGCCGATCCTGCGTCCGGTGTTCCCCGTCGGTGCGGCGGCGAAGGTCGATGCCGTCGGCGCGACGTTCCTCGTCCCGCGCGGCGGCGAGGTCAGCGCGCTGGTCCGCGCGCGCGGCTACGCGCCGGAGGAGATCCACCTGCGCGACGAGGACCGCCCGAGCGAGATCCGCATCGAGATGCACCGACTGAAGTGACGCGAGTCAGCGCGGGGCGGGCTTCCGCGCGACGCAGATCAGCGAGTGGCCGAACGGCATCGACAGGTGCCGCAGGATCTTCCCCTCGCCGCCGAAGATCGCGGCGAACAGCGCGTTGATCGGCGCCGGCACTTTCGGCGTGAGGTTCGTGCGCGCGTTGTCCGGGCGCGGGAACAGTCGCTCGCGCAGCTTCACGAGCAGGAGCGTCGGCAGGATCAGCGGGAACAACAGGAAGTTCACGTAGCTCGACTGCGCGACGTCGAGGCCCGCCGCGCGCACCTTCCGCACGAGGTCGCCGCGCACGTAGCGGCGCTTGTGGTGCGCGACGCGATCGTTGTTCGAGAACAGGAACTGGTACGCCGGCACCGAGAAGAACGCGAAGCCGCCCGGCTTCAAGACGCGCGCGACTTCGCGCAGCGCCACGGCGTCGTCATCGACGTGTTCCAGGCAGTCGAACAGCGTGACGAGGTCCTGGCTCGCGTCGTCGACCGGCAACCGCTCGCCCGCGGCGACGCGGCAGTCGGGGAAGCCGCGCCGCTTGCAGATGTCGATCGACCCCGCGTCCGAATCGAGGCCGACCGGGCGACCGAAGCGCGCGAGCTCCGGCAGCATCCCGCCGACGCCGCAGCCGACGTCGAGGATCGCGAGGTCCTTCGTCTGTTCCGTATGGCCCGCGCGCTCGAGGTGCGCGCCGAGCACCGTGAGGTAGTTCTTCCGGCGGCCGATGAACCACCAGTGCTCGCGCTCGAGCGTGAGGAACTGCTCGTAGGCGACGCCTTCCACGCTGGCCTCGCGCTCAGCGCGCCTTCTCTGCGACGATCAGCATCTCGTCGAAGAGATTCACATACAGCGAGCGCCGGCCGATCAGCTTGAGCGGCGACGCGAGCACCGACAACACCGGGTGGATCTTGCCGACGCGCTCGCGGATGAAGTTAAACGTCACCTTCTTGCCGCCGCGCTTCGGCGTGTTCTCGAGGATCTTCAGCCCCGCGCGATCGAGCAGCGTCTTCGCGGTCTCCGGCGCGAAGTGCCAGAGGTGCTCCGCGAACTTGTAGTGCTGCCACCGCTTGCCGAGCATCTTCGCCGCGCGCGATTCGACGTTCTGCGTCTCGATGACGAGGATCCCGTCGTCCTTCAACAGCGACGCGGCCTTCTTCAGGTGCGGCACCGGGTCCTCGAGGTGTTCGATCACGTCCCAGAAGGTGACGACGTCGAACGACTTCTCGGGCAAGGTCGAGTCGAGCAACGAGCCGCTCTTCACGTTCGGCAGCCCGAACATCTCGCGCGACTTCGCGGCCATGAACTCCGACAGCTCGATGCCGTGGCATTCCCAGCCGATCTCCTGCATCACGGAGAGGAAGTACCCCGCGGCGGAGCCGACGTCGAGCACGCGGCCGGGCGCCGGCTTCCGCGACGTGATCACCTCGCGCCGCATGCGGTAGGTCGCGACGTACAGCTCGCGGTCGGCGATGTAGTCGGTGTACCCGAAGTCCTTCGCGCGGTCCGACTGCCAGTACGCCGTCTGGTACATCGCCTTGATCTGCTCGGGCGAGAGGCGCGGCAGCGTGTAGACCAGCCGGCAGCCGCGGCACTTCACGATGCGCCACGGGCCTTCGGTGAACATGACCGACGGGTCGGAGCGGCCGCAGAGCAGGCAGGGCACTTCCTTGGTGGGGACCGCGGAGACGACGTCGGCTGCCTGTTGCATCAGCCGAGGTACTCCGAGCCGATCACGTCCTCGTCGCCGCTCTGTCCCTTCAAGAGCTTCTCCGCGAGCACGAGGCCCATCGCCACGCTGTGGTCCATGTTGCCGTACTGGAAGAGGCCCTGTCGCCCGGTCGGGTAGCAGTTCTTCAGGCCCTTCATCCACGCGAGGCACTTCTTCAGGTTCTCGCGGTAGGTCAGGTCATACAGCGGGTAGCTGAACTTCTCGCGGCGCACGAAGCCGTCGACGACTTCGCCCTTCTTGATGAGGCCGGTCTTCTCGAGGTCGGACGCCGCGAGCGCGATCGCGTCCTCCTTCGACATGTTCCAGATGTGGTCCTCGAAGTTGCAGGTGATCTCCGCCGCGACGATCGTCTTCCCCTGCGGAGCGCAGTGCTCCGAGAAGTTCTTGAACTCGCTGATGCGATGCACCTTCAGGTGCTGCTCGGGCAGGTAGACCCAGTGGTCGTCGGTGACCTTCTCGCGATCGAGCAGCAGGTAGACGAAGACGATCGCCTTGTATCGCAGCGAGCGGCGCGCCTGCAGGACGTCCTCCGGCGGCGCCGGATCGAACAGGTCGATCGCGGTCGTGACCGGGACCGTGGTGATCAGGTTCTCGACCTCTTCCGTCTCGCGCTTGCCGTCCTTCACGTAGTCGACCGCGACGACGCGGTCGCCTTTCCAGCGGAAGCGTTCGATCGTCACGCCGGTGACGACGCGGTTCATGTCGTTCGGTTCGGCGCGCAGTCGGCGCGTGTATTCGCGCGCGATGTTCCCGATGCCGCCCGTGACCGGGTAGACGAACTTCGACACCAGCGTGCGCGGCACGTTCTTCGGCTTGAAGAGCGTTTGCTTCACCGTGTCCCAGAGGTTGAGCAGGGTGATGCGCTGCGACGCCCAGTCCGCGGAGATCTGCGTGCACGGGATGCCCCACGCCTTCTCGGTGTAGGTTCCGAAGAACAGGCGGTAGAGCGTCTTGCCGAAGCGCTTGATGACCCAGTTCTGGAAGCAGTCGTCCGGGATCGGACGGAACCGGTTCTTCACGCGGATCACGAGGTAGTCGAGGAACGACTGGATCAAGAGGTGCGGCGGCAGGCTCTTGATGACGTTGCCCGCCTTCAGCGGGTAGTCGAAGAACTTCCCGAGCAGGAAGATCCGCGACAGGCGATCGCGCCAGTGCACGTTTGCGCCGAGCATGTCCTCGACCTGCGCCTGGACCTTCACGTTCTTGGTGTAGAAGCGGTGGGGGCCGAGGTCGTACGTGTACCCGTTCTGCGTGAACGAGGCGGCGAGCCCGCCGACGTACTCCTCCTTCTCGAGCACGCTGACCGACCGCCCGCCCTTGACGAGGTTGTATCCGGCGGACAGGCCCGCGAGCCCCGCGCCGATGATGGTGTAGCGGTAGGTCATGAGAGAGGAGAGATCATCGAAGCGGGGACGGAGGATCCTTGAGGAGGGGGCGAGAGTTTAGAGCAGGAAGGGGAGTTGGGAATCGGGCTTCGGGCTTCGGGCTGCAGGGTTGGTGAATGTGAAGATCGTGCCGTGAAGCCGCCAGCCGGCCTTGAGTTGCCACGAGCGCGGCGCCGCGACCGGCGGCGACCGCGAGCACGGCGCGCGGTCGCGCCCGCCGTCGAACCACGCCGCAGTTGAGTACGGGTCGAGCCCGTGGCCCGGTGCGATGCCGTGGTGGCGCGCGTTGTCGAGCACGTATCGCAGCGTGTTCCGCACGTCGAGCGTCGAACCGATCACGCGCGAATGGAACCGATCCGCGAAGACGCGGCCCCGGCGGTTCAGTGCCGAATTCAAGTGCCGCGCGATGCGGACGAGGAGACCTTGCATGCCGCGGGACAGAGCGCGCGAACTCTCCGCCTCGACGACGAAGTGCAGGTGATTCGACATCACGCTGAAGTGCACCAGCCGGAAGTCGC
>CAZBOK010000108.1:0-12182 GCA_964493525.1 uncultured Phycisphaeraceae bacterium
CGCGGGCACCGGGAGCGGCGCCATCGCGGTCGCGATCGCCGTGCGCGAACCCGCGGCCCAGGTCGTCGCGGTCGACGTCAGCGAACGTGCCCTTTCGTGCGCGGAGAAGAACGCACGCCGTCACGGCGTCGCGGATCGCGTCGCGTTCGTGCGATGTGACATCGCCGCTCTCGCGCGCGTGTTCGCGTCGCGCTCGTTCGACGTGCTCGCGTCGAATCCGCCGTACGTCGCGGAACCCGCGGGCGGTTTTCGCGGCGAGCTCGCGCACGAGCCGCGCATCGCGCTGTCAGGAGTCGTCGGACCGTTTCCCGCGATCTACCGCGAGCTGGCGCAAGCGGCCGGCGCGCTGCTCGTTGCGGGCGGCTCGCTGATCGCGGAAGTGGGGAGCGGCCAGGCCGAGCGCGTGCGCGCGGTCATCGCGGAGCACGGGGCGTTCGGATCGATCGAAGTGTTGCCCGATCTCGCCGGAATCCCGCGCGTGGTCGTCGCGCGGGCGAATTGATCGCACGACCGTGCGGCCGGCGATCCGTCGGTTCAGTCGATGCGATCGTTGATGAAGCCCTGCAGCGCCGCGCGGGCCTCGAGCGGCATGCCCGTGAAGAACACGGCGACTTCATACTTGCGCGCGCTTCCGCTCACGCGCTTCTTGTTCAGCGGCGCGCAGCGGACGACGGCGCCGGTCAGCTCGAACGAGCACGCGGGCGTCGAGTCCCCGGAACGGGTCGGCAGGAGCAGGCGCATCTGCACCATCGTCATCTCCTCGATCTTGCGATCGACGAGAAGGAGGACGCCCGACATGCTCACGTCGTGGACCTCCGCCTCGAGCTCGATGCCGGACCCCGAGACCTTCGCGCCGATCCCCGCCTGGACGCAGGGGTGCTTCCGACGGTCCTTCACTCGCGTTTCTCGCGTCGCCATGTCGACCTCGCCTTTGCCTGCCCTCGGTGCCGCTCTTATCGGCCGGCCGGTGGCGGGACTTGAGCCGATTTCACCGTCATCGGGCGGGGCACCGCGCCTTTCCCCGGTCGGACGGCGTTGTTAGCATCCGCGATTCACTCGGGAGATCAACGCGATGGGCAATCTCAACAAGGTGTTCCTGATGGGCCGGCTGACGCGCGATCCGCAGCAGCGGTTCCTCCCGAGCGGCCAGGCCGTCACCGAGCTCGGCCTCGCGATCAACAACGTCTTCATCTCGAAGGGCGAGAAGCGCGAGGAGACGACGTTCGTCGACATCGAGGCGTGGGGCCCGCAGGGCGACGCGATCAACAAGTACATGAAGAAGGGGCGCCCGCTGTTCGTCGAGGGTCGGCTGAAGTTCGACTCGTGGCAGACGAAGGAGGGCGAGAAGCGCTCGAAGCTGCGCGTGGTCCTCGACCGCTTCCAGTTCATCGATGGCGGTCAGGGCGGTGGGCGCGGCCAGGGCGGCGGCGCCGACAACGGCGGGGGCGAGATCTCGCCGCAGGACTTCGGCGTCGAACCGCCGCCGGCGGGCGGCGAGTCCGAAGTCCCGTTCTGACGACGCACCGGTCCTGAACTCATCGATGCCCCGGGTTCGCGTGCTCCTGTTCGCCGGACTCCGGGAGCGCGTCGGCGCCGGAACGATCGAGGTCGACGTCCCCGAATCCGCGTGCATCGCGGACGTGCTCGCCGCGGCCGAGCGGCTCCATCCCCGCTTGGTCGGACAGCGCTTCGCGACGGCGTTGAACGAGCGTTACGTCGAGCGCGACGCGCCCGTGTCCGGCGACGACGAGGTCGCACTGATCCCGCCGGTATCCGGGGGCTGAGCATGATCGAGCTGACCGACGCGCCGATCGACGTCGCGCGCTGCCTCGCTCGCTGCGACGACCAAGACTCGGGCGGACAGGTGTTCTTCGTCGGCCGCGTGCGCGCCGCCACGCGCGGGCGCGCGGTGACGCGTCTCGAGTACGAGGCCTATCGGCCGATGGCGATCCGCGAGATCGAGCGGATCGTCGCCGCGGCGTGCGAACGGTTCGCGATCCGGTCGCTCGACGTGATCCATCGCGTCGGGACGCTCGGCATCGGCGAGATCGCGGTGATCATCGTCGCGAACGCGGCGCACCGCGTGGCGGCGTTCGACGCGTGTCGGTTCGCGATCGACGAGCTGAAGAAGACGGTCCCGATCTGGAAGCGAGAGGTCTTCGCCGACGGCTCCGAGTGGGTCGGCGATCGGCCGTGAACCCGATCAGGCGTCCGCGGCGTCTTCCTCGAGCGCGCCCTTCGCGGGGTTCAGCGTCGGATTGAGCGCCGCGCGGCGCAGCGGATCCTTGCGGCCGAAGCGGCAGATGCCGCGCTTGCTGTCCGCCTTCACGAAGTCGAGCACCGCGCGCACCTCGGGGTGGATCGCGATCCGCTCGGCTTCCGCGACGGCGTCGGGCACCGGGTAACGGACGAACAAGCGGAACAGCGCGCGCACCCGTTCGATCTGCTCGTGCGAGTAGCCGTTGCGCCGCAGGCCGACGACGTTGATGTTCGCGATCGTGTTGATGCCGGACGCCATGAAGTAGGGCGGCACGTCCTTCCCGATGCCGCCGAGCCCCTGGATGATCGCGAGCTGGCCGATCCTGCAGAACTGATGCACGACGGCGTTGCCCGACATGAAGACGTTGTCTTCGACCCGCACGTGGCCGGCGAGGAGGGCGCCGTTCGCGAGCGTGACCTTGTTCCCGATCTCGCAGTCGTGCGCGATGTGCGCATGGCCCATGATCAGGTTCTGGTTGCCGACGCGCGTGACGCCGATGCCCTGCGGCGTGCCGCGGTGGATCTCCGCATGCTCGCGGATGATGTTCTGGTCGCCGATCACGAGGCGCGTCGGCTCGCCCTTGTAGTGCAGATGCTGGGGCTCGTGGCCGATCACCGCGAACGGGTGGATCACGTTGTCCGCGCCGATCTCGGTGTGACCGGAGACGTGGACGAACGCGACCAGGCGCGTGCGGGGCCCGATCTTGACCGGTCCGTCGATGACCACGCACGGACCGATTTCGACGCCTTCGGCAAGCTCGGCTCGCTTGTCGACGACCGCGGAGGGGTGGATCAAGGTTGTGCGTCTCCGTCCGGCGACGCCGGATCTGCATCAAAACGAAGCGAGCACGTTATCCGATGCGGGGGGGCTCGATCCAGCGCGCGGGACGGCCGGCGATCGGCGCCGGCCGATCACGGGTGGAACAGTTCGGCGTCGTCCCACGAGATCGGGCTCCCGCCGGACGTGTCCTCACCGCCGCCGACGATCAACACGGTGCCGTCCAGGAGCGGGATTGCGGCGCCGTAGCCGCGCGAGTGCATGCAGACGGTGCTCGAGAGGAGGGCGCCCGTGCCCGGCTGGTAGACGTCGACGGTCGCGTCGCCGGTCGGCGTCGCGACGCTGCCGGTCGCGCCGCCGGCGAACACCACGTCGCCGCTCGGCAGGAGCGCCCCGGCGAGCGCCCCGCGCGCCACGCTCAGCAGGCCGTCCGGGGTGAACGTCGAGGTCGCGGCGTGGAACAGTTCCACCGACGCGGTCGCCTGGCTGTTCAGGAAGCCTGCGTCGATCGCGCCGCCGCCGATCACGACGTCGCCGTTCGGCAGTCGCACCGCCGCGTGGCCGAACCGGTCGGAGTTCATCGTGATCGCCGACGAGAAGCTCCCCATCGCGCCGTTCACCGGCGTGTAGAGCAGCGCCTTGTTCGAGATCGACAGCGTGTTCTGGTAGCCGCCGACGATCAGCACCTTGTTGTTCAGGAGCGTCGTCGCCGTGTGTCCGATGATTCCCGTCGGCGTCGACGGCCCGGCGGAGAACGTGTTGGTCGCCGGGTTGAAGATCTCCGTGCTGCTCTGCGCACCGAGGATGATCGCCGCGGGGTTCGCGTACGAAGTCGTGCCTCCGACGATCAGCACGCGGCCGTCGGGCAGGAGCGAAGCGGTATGCAGACCGCGCTTGGTCGCCATGCTGCCGACGGGCGTGCTGACGAGCGTCGTCGGGTTGAAGATCTCCGCGGTCGCCTGCGGCTCGCCGTTCACGTCCTCGGCGCCGCCCGCGATCAGGATGCGGCCGTCGAGGAGTTGCGTCGCCGTGTGGCCGGAGCGCGGGCGCTGCATGTCCGCGATGTGCGTGAAGGTCTGCGTGCCGGGGTCGTAGCGGTCGATCCCGCGCTGGCCGTACGACGCGACGATTCCGTCCGCGCCGCCGCCGATCACGAGCACGCTGCCCGACGGCTCGCGGATCAACTGGAGGCTCGCGCGGCGCTGCGACATCGTCCCGAGCGTCGGTTCGACTTCTTCGGAGAACGCCGGCGTCAGCAGCCACGCGTTCGACTTGCCGTCGATCCGCGGGCCGACGATGCGCACGGCCTGGAAGTGGAGCGTGAGCGCGTCGATCGCCGGGAGCGCCGGGATCAACAGCGGGATGTTGGTCGGCGAAGCTCCGACCGTGCCGAGGAACGGCGGGATCGAGAAGTAGGCGACGAGGTCGAAGCCGACGTCGAGGCTGGACGGCTGGTGCGGCGGCGGCAACGGGGTCGGGCCGCCGTTCAGCGAGACGATCAGCAGGAACTGCGTGCCCGGCGTGGCGGAGACCGTCATCGTCGTGGTGGCGCCGATCGTCGCGCCGCCGCTCGACGAGAGAGAGATCTGCGCGCGAGCCTCCGCGAACGTGACGAACGACGCGAGCAGGATCGCTGCGGCGGTGGAAAGGAGTCGACGCATGGCGAACCTCCGGTGCGGATGGCGTGCGGTCGGGGCGGAGTCTAACGACCGCGCCGCCGTCGCCCGCACGCGTCCTTGTTCGCGTGCGCCGGCTGTGCTTCACTCGGTCCGCTGCGACCGCCGAGAACGATCCCGATGACGACGCGATTCGCCTGGCTCGCCGTGCTGATCTTCTTCGCGGGATCCGCGCGCGCGGACCAGAGCGAGGACCTCCGCCAAGCCGTTCACGATTTCGAGAGCGGCGCCTACCGTCGCGCCGCCGACCTCGCGGCGGAGCTGCTCGGCGGGTCGCTCGCTCCGGCGGACCGCGCGCTCGCGCAGACGCTGCTCCTGAGATCGAGCTGGGCCCTCGGCGACACGGCGACCGCCGACCGCGTCGACTCCGAGCTCGCGCAGAACACGACCGAAGCGGCGCAGGAGATCCTCCACGCGCGCTCGGAGTACGCGTTCGACCGCGGCCGCCGCGACGACTCGGAGCAGTTCGCGCGCGCGGCGCTCGCGCAGGATCCCGCCGACGCGCACGCGCGATTCCTCCTCGCGCGCGCGCTGATGGAGAAAGGCGCTCGCGCCGAGGCCCGCGACCTCGCGAAGCTCGACGGATTGGAAGGCGGCGATCTCCCGCAGGACTCCGACCGCCTGCTCGACATGGGTCGATTGCTCGGCGCGGTCGGCTCGCTCGAGGCCGCGGCGCGGTGCGGCGTCTACGCGGAGCAGGCGCGCAAGAACGAGAAGCGCCCGACCACGGAGGCGCTGCTCCTGCTCGGCGATCTGTACCGTCAGGCGCGCAGCATGAACGGCGACGAGCCGCGCGCCTTCTCGACCTACCGCGAGGCGCTGCAGCAGAACCCGAACCTCGTCAGCGCGAAAGTCGGCCGCGCGCTGCTCGACCTCTACATCTGGGAGACCGACGCCGGCGAGAAGGAGATCGACGGCGCGCTCGCGATCAACCCGAACAGCGTCGAGGCGCTCACCGCGAAGGCGTGGCTGCGCGTCGTCGACGGCCGCTACCGCGACGCGATCGCGCAGCTCGACAAAGCGCTCGAAGTGAATCCGGCGGCGAAGCGTGCGCGGGCGACGCGCGCCGCCGCGCTGTACCTCCGCGGAGACCGCGCCGCGTTCGACGCCGAGGTCGCGCGCGTGCTCGAGCTCGATCCCACGTGGGGCGAGCTGTACCAGATCATCGGCGACGCGCTCTCGATCCACGTGCGGCTCGCGGAGGCGGTGCCGTTCCAGAAGAAGGCGGTCGAGCTCGATCCGTCGCTCGGGATGGCGTTCGTCTCGCTCGGCCGCGACCTCTGCTTCGCCGGCGACGAGAAGTCCGGCCGCGAGGCGCTCGAGCATTCGCTGGAGATCGATCCGTTCCCGCACCCGTGGCGCGCCAACATCCTCGTCGTGCTCGACACGCTCGACCGCGACTTCGTCGATTCCGTCTCCGACCACTACCGCTTCCGGCTCCACGTCGACGAGAAGCCGATCCTCGGACCTCGCCTGGAGCAGGCGTTCGAGAGCGATCGCGTCCGCTTGCAGAAGAAATACGGCTGGTTGCCGGCGGGCAAGGTGCTCGTCGAAGCGTTCCCGGTGCACGAGGACTTCTCGGTGCGATCGGTCGGGTTCATGGGGCTCGGCGCGCTCGGCGTCTGCTTCGGCGACCTCGTCACGCTCCTGTCGCCGCGCGCGATGCGCGGGCAGTTCGTGTGGCGCCGCACGGCGCTGCACGAGCAGACGCACGTGTTCACGCTCGGGCGCAGCAAGTCGCGCATCCCGCGCTGGCTCGGCGAGGGGTTGTCTGTGTTCGAGGAGCGCGACGCGGTCGCCGGCTGGAACCGCGACCAGGAAGGCGACCTCTATCAGGCCTACTGGAACGGGCAGATCATCCCGCTGCGCGAGTTCAACGCCGCCTTCCGCGGACCGCGCATCCTGTTCGCGTACTACCAGGGCGGGCTGTGGGCCGAGTTCGTCGTCGCGCGCTACGGCTTCGACAAGATCCTCGCGATGCTCGACGCCTACGCCACCGACCTCGAGGACTCGGACGTCATCCAGAAGGTGTTCGCGAAGTCGCCGGAGGACATGGACGCGGAGTTCCGCGACTACCTGTTCGAGACGCGCCTGAAGAACCTGAAGATGCAGGTGTTCTGGTCGTCCGAGAAGCGCGGCCAGTTCCGCGAGCGCCTGCGGAAGAACCCGAACGACGTCGAGGCGATGGCGGAGCTGGCGCAGGCGCACCGCCAAACGGGCAACGCAGTCGACTGCGACGTGCTCCTCGAGAAGGTGCTGAAGAAGGACCCGACCAACGTGTCGGCACTGCGACTCGCCGCGCGTCGCTCGCTCGACCGCGGGCGCACCGATCTCGCGAAGCAGCACATCGAGACCGCGTTCGCGAACGGCGGGCAGGAGTACTTCGCCGCGATGGACCTCGCGAAGATCGACACGGACGCGAAGGATTTCGCCGGCGCGAAGCGCGCGCTCGAGATCGCGATCGAGTGCTACCCGCACGAGGTCGGCTCCGGCAGTCCGTACCTCGCGCTCGCGCAGATCCTCGCCGCCGATGATGCGGCGGCCGCGACGGAAGTGCTGCGGCGCTACGTCGCGCTCGACGAGAACACGATCAAGTACCGCGTCGAGGTCGCGACGTGGGACGCGGCGCACGGCAAGAGCGACGAAGCGCTGGCGTTGCTGCGCGAAGCGGAGGACATCGATCCGTTCATCCGCGACGTGTATCGGCGGCAAGCGGACGCGTGCCGCGCGCTCAACAAGCCGGGCGATGCGATCACCGCGCTGCGCTCTGCTCTGCTCGTTGATCCACGATTGGCACCCAGCTACACTCCGCGCCCCGGACCGGAGGAGCAGGAGCAGAAGGACGCCGCGCGCGAGAAGGACGAGCAGGAACGCGCGGACATCCTCGTCGAGATCGCGGAGTTGGAGCTGGCGGCGGACGACCGCGCCGCAGCGACGCGCGACCTCGACGCCGCTCTGAGCCTTCGACCGGGACACGAACGCGCGCAGCAACTGAGACAGACGCTCAACCGGTGATCGAAGAACGTGCGCCGCGCGTCGAACTGACGTCGAACGTTCGAACGGACTCGAGAGGGCGTCGCGAGTGATCAACGTCGTTGCGCGCGATCTGTGGCACGAGGTGGAGCAGAAATTCCGCGCCGAGCGCGGTGCTCCCGCCGCGGATCTGTGGCTCAGCCAGACTCGACCGCTCGAGTTCTCCCGTGGGCTCTTCGTCCTCGGCGTCCCGAACGCCGTCGTCCGCGAGTGGCTCGACCATCGCTACCGCGACGACCTCGAGCGGATCTTCCAGCAGTTGACTGGCAGCTCGGTGCGCGTGCTCCTGCGCATCGACCCGACGCGTCCGATCGAGTCGCGCGGCGAGGGCGTCTTCCCCGCCGAGCTTCCGGACACCGCGAACGGCCACGCGGCACCGTCGTCGGCATCCGCCGCGACCGACGATCCCGAGTTCGTCGTCCGACCCGAGAACAAGCTCGCGTACGCCGCGATGCAGCGCGTCCTGACCAAGCCCGAGTCCGGCAACCCGTTGTTCGTGTACGGCGCCGCCGGCACCGGCAAGTCGCTCATGGTGCGCGCCGCCGTCCGCCGCATCGCCGGCGAGATCGGCGCGACGCGCACGACGCTCTCGGTCACGGCCGAGGCGTTCTCGAAGGGTCTCGTGCGCGCGATCCGCGAGAACGATCTCTCCGCGTTCCGCGGACGGATGCTCGCCGCCGACGTGTTCGTGCTCGAGGAAGCGCACCGGCTGCGCGGCCGCCCGCGGACGCAGCGCGAGTTCCTGTCGATCCTCCGCTACCACATCGAGCGGAATCGTCCCGTCATCCTCACGAGCCGCCACCCGCCGAACGCGATCTTCATGCTCGACGAGGCGCTGCGCTCCTACTTCCTCTCGGGCCGGCTCCTGCGCGTCGCGGACTATCCGATCCCGTCGCGCATCGCGATCCTCGAGTCGCTCGCCAAGCGGTTCGCGCGCCCCGTTCCGATCGCGACCATCGAGCGCCTCGCCACCCGCGTCACGGGGACGTTCGACCGGCAGGTGCGCTACCTCGAGAAGATCGCCGCGTTCGCGGCGCTGCTGCAGCAGCCGGCGACCATCGAGACGCTCGCCGAGCGGTTCCCCGAGCTCGCCGGTCTCGGCGAATTCGACGTCGACATGGGCGCGGTGATCGAGCGCGTCGCCAAGGAGTTCGGCACCACGGCGGAGGACATCGCTTCGAACCGGAAGCTCCGCACCGTCGTGATCGCCCGCCATCTCGTCGTGTACATCGCGACCGAGGTGTTCAATCTGAAGGCGCGCCGCGTGATGCGGCACCTCGGCGGTTTGTCGCCGTCGACAACGGCGTATGCGCGCAAGAACGTCGAGCGCCGGCGCCGCGAGGATCCGCTGTTCGACGCGCGGGTGCGGCAGCTCCTCGACGACATCAAGACCGGCCAGCGAATGTTGTTCTGATCGGGAGTTATCCACTTTTCGAGCAGGACGCGCCGTCGGCCGCCGCCTCGTGGGTCAGGTCGATGCGCGAACCCGAGTTCTGATCGAATTCCTCACCTCGACGGCGCACCGACTCGACTCACCCGACCCGTTCTCTACAGGTTTTGAACATCCCGCCGAACGGCGGGCGAACGCCAGGAGCGACTCCATGTTCATCGTGCTCGAGGGAATCGACGGATGCGGGAAATCGACCCAGGCGACGCGCCTCGTCTCGCACCTGAAGAGCCTCGGCCGCGAAGTCGTGCACGTCCGCGAGCCGGGCGGCACGACGCTCGGCGAAACGATCCGCTCCCTGCTGCTCGCTCCGGAGTCGGAGGGCAAGATCGACGCGCGCGCAGAGGCGCTCCTGTATTCCGCGGCGCGCGCCGAGCTGGTGCATGAGCTGCTCAAGCCGGCGCTCGCCGCCGGCAAGACGATCGTCTGCGAGCGGTACCTGTACTCGACGCTCGCCTACCAGGGCTTCGGGCTCGATCAGGACACCGCGGAGCTGCAGGCGCTCTCCGCGTATGCGACGTCCCGGTTGAAGCCGGACCTCGTGCTCCTGCTCGATCTCGATCCGAACGCGGCGCTTGCGCGCGTGAAGCGCGACAAGGATCGCATCGAATCCCGCGGCGCGTCCTACCTCGAGCGCGTGCGCGAGGGATACCTGCGGCTCTCGCGGCGCGAGCCGGAGCGCTTCGTCGTGATCGACGCATCCCGCAAGTCGGAAGAGGTCACCGCCGACCTCGCGCGCGCGGTGGAGGAGCATGCGACTCCGTGACGTCATCGGCCACGCGGAGGTGATCGCGGGCCTGCAGCGCTCGCTGCAGGACGGCCGGCTTCCGCACGCGATCCTCCTGACGGGGCCGATGGGCGTCGGCAAGGCGACGCTCGCGCGCGCGCTGATCGCCGCGCGATTGTGCGCCGGACGCACGGCGGCGACCGACGGCGACGCGTGCGGCGAGTGCGCGAGCTGCCGGTCGCTGATGCACGGCAACCACCCCGACTTCGAGACGGTGCAGCGCGAAGCGGGCAAGCGCGACGTCGGCATCGCGCAGGTCCGACAACTGCTCGACGCGCTGCACCGCAAACCGCATCGATCGGACGGCAAGGCCGCGCTCATCGACGGCGTCGAACGGATGACGGTGGAGGCGCAGAGCGCGTTCCTGAAGACGCTCGAGGAGCCGCCTGCCGGGTCGCTCATCGTTCTCGTCACGTCCGCCGTCGAGCGCGTGCTGCCGACGGTGCGGTCGCGGTGCCGCGTCGTGCGGCTCGCGCGCCTCACCGACGCGGAGCTCGACGCGTGGGTCGCACGCGATCCGAAGCGCGACGAGCCCGGCGCGCTCGGCTCGGTCCCGCGCGCGCTTGCCGACGGCAGCCCGGGACAACTGCAGGATCTCGCCGCGCGCGGTGCGATCGAGATCCGCTCGATCCTCGCGCGCGCGATCACGCGCGGCGGAGGGCTGGCGCCGGCGGAAGTGACGGCGCGCCTCGTCGCGATGAACGCGGCCGCCGCATCCGAAGACGAGGACGACGACCTGCGCGAACAGCGACGATCCCGCCTCGTGCTCGCCGTTCGTCTCCTGCGCCGACTCCTGCGCGACCGGCTCGCGGCAGCTCTCGTCGGCGCCGCCGCGGCGCGTCCGCTGAACTCCGATCTCGCGGCCACGCTGCCCTCCGCGCCGAGCGCGGACGATCCAGACGGCCTGTTCGACGCGCTCGACCGCTGCGAGCTCGCGGTGTCGGATCTCGGCAAGAACGTCGACCCGGTGCTGGCCATCACCGACCTGCTCGAGTTCGTCCGCGCGCGCGCCTGATCACTCTCAACTCGCGCCGCGCCTTCGCCGATAAGTCGTCCGTCGGGACGACCAACGCCATGAGCGCACAGACGGCGATCGAACAGAGCATCTTCGAGATCACGCGCACGGACCCGCGCTTTCGGGCCGCGGCGTACCACCTCGTGTTCGAAGCGCTCGACTTCACCATGCTGCGCCTCGGCAAATCGAAGCGCCGCGGCAGCGAGCGCCATCTCACGGTGACCGAGCTGCTCGAAGGATTCCGCGATCACGCGATCGCGCAGTTCGGCCCGCTCTCCCGCATCGTGCTCTCGTCGGTCGGCATCGAGTCGACGGACGACGTGGGAGAAGTCGTGTTCCGCCTGGTTGAACGCGGCCTGCTGAACAAGCAGGATTCCGACACGCGCGACCAGTTCGCCCACGCCTTCTCGTTCCGGGAAGCGTTCGACGAGAAACGGCTCGCGCGCCTCGCGCGGTGACCGACCCCGGACTCCAGCACTTCGATCGACTGACCCGCATCCCACGCGTGCGCCACGCGTTCGCGCGCGGCGATGCGTTCTCCGGCTTCGACGCCGCGCGCGCCGACGACCGCGCGCGCCTCGTCGCGGCGGTGATGCCCGGGGCGACGCACGTGCCGACGCGGCAGACGCACTCGGCGAACGTGCGCGTGATCGACGATGCGGCGGCGGCCGCGTGGCGCGGCGTCACCGACGTCGACGGCCTCGTCACGGCGACGCCGGGGATCCTCCTGCAGGGGATCTCCGCCGATTGCCCCCTGCTGCTGATCGCCGCGATCGGCGACGACGGCGCCGCGAGCGCGGTCGGCGTCGCGCACTGCGGGTGGCGCGGAGTCGCGCGCGGGATCGTCGACGCGACGCTTGCGGCGCTCGACGACGCATTCGCCGTGATGCCGCAGACGCTGGTCGCCGCCGTCTCGCCCGGCGCGGGCGGCTGCTGTTACGAAGTTGGCGACGAGGTCCTCGAAGGTCTCGCGGGCGCCGGCGTCGACCTCGATCGTTGCGTCGCGCGCTGCACCCGCGGTTCCGGCAAGAGCGGCCGTTCCGTTGATCTCAAGACCGCGATCGCTTCGTTGCTCGAGCAGTCGGGAGTGCCCTCGGACCAGATCGAGCTCGCGCCGCAGTGCAGCATCTGCGGAGGGAAGAGCTTCCACTCCTATCGCCGCGACGGCGCCGCGGCGCTGCGCATGG
>CAZBOK010000109.1:0-12077 GCA_964493525.1 uncultured Phycisphaeraceae bacterium
GTGAGACGACGCGATCGACGAAGGACTCCGAGCACGCGCTGAACGCGCTCGGCATTCAGGTCGAGGAAGCGCTGCCCGCGTCGACGGCGGAGCGCTCCGAGTCCGCGGACCGGGAGATCCGCATCCGGCTCGTCGGACTCGACGTGCCGTTCCGTTCGATCCTCGGGTTCCTGTGCAAGTGGACCGCCGCGGGGCTGCTCCTCACGCTCCTGTTCGCGGTCCCCGTGTGCTTGATCCTGCTGCCGCTCTTCGTGTGGTTGACCTCGAAGACGACGGGGCACGGACCGTCTCGGGACGCGCGGGTGACCGCCCTCGCGATCAGCGCCAATCTCCGGCGAGCGTGAACGCCGCCCAGTAGCGCGGCTCTCTCCACTCGGCGTGATCGCGCAGGGACAGCCGCGCGGCCCGCAGCGCGCGAGATGGCGACTCGTGCTCGACGAGCGCGCGCCGATAGAACTCGCCCATCAACGCGCGCGTCGCGGCATCGTCGACGCGCCACAGCGTCGAGATCACGGAACGCGCACCTGCGGCGAGGAATGCGCGGCGCAACGACATCAACCCCTCGCCTGGCGTTCCCTTGCCGAGCGCGGTCTCGCACGCGGAGAGCACCGCGAGATCGCAGTGCGCCAGATCGAGCCGTTCGACTTCTTCGGCGGTGAGGATGCCGTCGTCCCGGCCCTCCGGTTCGGGCGCGTTCGCGCCCGCGAGGATCACGCCGGTGAGGAATCCGGGCGACACGCCGGAGAGCGCCGGCGTTTCGACGGGGTCGAGATCCCCGCCGATGCCGACCGGCGCGGCGGCGTCGCGCCGGTTCGCGTTCGCCGCCGCGGCCCAGATCGAAGTGATGCCTTCCCGCTGGTAGATGCCGTGAGTCGCGAAGTGGAGCACGGCATGCCGCGGGGCCGCCGCCTTCACCGCTTCTTCCGTCGCGTCGGCGCCGAGCAGCACGGTCGGTTCCGCGCCCGCGGTCGACCGCATGAGATCGGCGATGCCGCGCACCTCGAGCTTCGTCTCGGGCAACGGCTCGAACTGCCGCAGCAGGTTGCCGCGTCCCTTCGCGTTCGCCGGCGCCCGGGCGCCGTAGTCGACGCCGCCTACCGCGAGCAGCGATGCGAACCTGCGCTCCGACGCGGGTGGGTGTGCGAGGAGTTCGCGGAGGGTCACCGGATCCTGCGCATAAACGACATCCGCGACTTCGAGCAAGCACGCGCCCTTGCCGACTTCGAGCGCCTCGAACGGGAACTCGGCGAGGAAGCCGTCGGGGCAAACGAAGAGACGCTCGACGCCCTTCAGGTGCGTCGCGAGCGGACGCCACAGCGCATCGGACAACTCCGCGAGCGGCGCGGGCGTCGCGGTGTCCGTCGCGCGCGGGAGCGGCGCGCCGCGCAGGCTCGGCGCGAGTTCCGCGAGCGCGGCTCCGACCCGACGCTCCAGCTCGTCGGCGCGTCCGAGGTCGACGACGATCGGCGCCGCGGCGCCGGCGCGCGTGATCCACGCCGTGACGCGCGGCACCCCGAGGTCGTCGTCCGGACGCGCGTCGACAGTCGCGCGGATCGACGTCGCGTTCCACACGACGAGATCGACGAGCGCCGAGTGCTCGGGCAGCAGGCGGCCGAGCTCCTCCGCGTCCGCGTGCTCGCGCTCCGGCCGCAGGCCGACCACCGAGCAGAGCTTTCGTTCGACGGCGCGTCGTTCCTCCTGCAGCCGTTCGAACTTCTCGGCGCGCTCCTTCGGGTCGATGTCGACCGTCGTGTACGCGAGCCGCGAGAGTTCGGAGGACAGCTCGCGTCCGCGCTGACGCAGTTCCTCGGCGGCGGGGGTGTCCGCGTCGCGAGTCGAGGCGCCCGTTCGGTAGCAGACGCCTTTCCACGCGGACACCATCGAATAGAGCGCGCCGGCGACGCGGTCGTCGAGTCGGCATGGGGCATCCGGAGCGATCACGAGCGACAAGAGTCGGAACAGATCGGTCCGGAACTGAGTGACGCGGGTGGCGCGAACGTCGGCCGGCGCGAAGGACACTTCGCGCAGCATGGTGGTCGACTCACGCGTCAGAGCGTCCTCGGCCCGCGCGAGCGCCGCCTCCGGCCCGGCGTTCTCGAGCACTGCGCCCAGCGAACCGACCATCGTCGCGGCGACTTCGTACGAGTCCCGGTCGAACGCGCGCTCGAGCGCAGCGAGCGCCCGCTCGAACCCCGCGCCCGCCTCCGCGGTCTTGCCACGACGGAGTTGAATCTCGGCGAGGCTGCGCCGCCATTGCGCGGTGAACGGATGATCTGGACCGTTCCCCTGCTCCTCGATCTCGACCGCGCGCGCGAAGTCGGCCTCGGCCTCGACGAGCTTTCCGCGCAAAGCGAAGAGCTCACCGCGCTGCGCATAGGAACGCGCGAGTTCGTCGGCTCGGCCGCCGATGAGTGCGAGTCGGATCTCCAACGAGCGGTCGACGTCCTCCTGCGCGCGATCGAGCTGCCGCGTCGCCAGGTCGATGGAGCTCAGCACGTCGAAACTCCGAGCAATCCACCGATCGACTCGACCGAACGCTTCGGCGCGGATGGAGACCGATCGCTCGATGCACTTGCGCGCGTCGTCGTAGCGCCGCTGTCTCGACAGGACGACGCCGAGGTCATGCAGCGTCATCGCGAGGTCGTCGGGAGATCGAACCGGCGCGCTCTCCACGGCCGCGAGCGCACGCCGACACCACTCCTCGGATTCGCTCAAGCGACCTTGCATCGTCAGCGCGGAAGAAACGCCCAGCATGGCGCGCGCGAGTTCGAGCTGCGCGTCGATCCCGTGGTGCTGGGCGGAGAGCGCGGTGCGGTACCAGCGCTCGGCTTCCGGGTAGCTGCCGAGAGTCAGGCTGACGGCCCCGAGCGCGGACGCGAGCCTCAACCGTCCGAGAGTCTCTTGCGGCGCGTCGTCATGGAGTCTGGAGGCGCGCGCCAACCAATCGCGCGTGTCGGCGTCATGGCCCGCCCGGATCAGCGCGAGTCCCTGAGTCGCGAGTGCGATGAGCGTGTCGGATGCAGTCGCCCCGAGCGCGACGGCGCGGATCGCATGGGCGCGCCCGAAGAACTGCGCCGCCTCGCTCAGGCGCGCCTGACTCGCGAGCGCCACGCCCACGTTGTAGGCGCTCCACGCCGTCTCCGCGTCGTTCTCGCCGAGCACGCGTTCGCGGATCGAGAGCCCGCGCCGATACCAGCGCTCGGCCTCGCCCCAGTTCTTCTCGCCCTCGAACGTGAGGCCGATGTTGTGGACCGCCTGCGCGACGTCGCGATCGTCCTCGCCGGAGATCCGCTCGCGGATCTCGAGCTCGCGCAGGAACCACTCGCGCCCTTCGGCGTCGCGTTGCCGCTTCCAGAGCGAGATTCCGGTGCCGTGCAGGATTGCCGCGCGATCGGCGTCCACGTCGCCTCCCGCGCGGTCCGCGATCGCGAGCGCCCGCCGGTCGGCGCGCTCGGCGTCCTCGTAACGCGCCGCGCCGATCGCGGTCTGACCGGCGAGCGACCACGCGAAGAGTGATCGTCGGTCGGCATCGCCGAACCGCCGCTCCGACTCTTCGGCGCAAGCGACTGCTTCGGCGACGTCGGCTTCGGCGCGCGTCGCGCCGGGCGGACTCGCCGGCGTCCGGCCCGCGCGGCACGCGACGACGGCGACTCCGGTGCGCGAGCGCCAGGCGCCGATCTCGACGCGACAGCGCGCACCGGCTTCGAGATCGACGACGACGCGCGGCTGCACACCGACCCAACCGTCGTCGTCCTCCGCCAGCACCGTGCCGTCCGCGTCGCGCACCACGAGGTAGGCGTTGAATCCGAACGCCCGCGCTTCGACGGTGTACGTCCCGGCTGTCCCCGCCTCGAGCTCCAGCGCCGTGCCCCGGACCGGTTCTCGAAGCTGGAAGCGCGCGATGCGCGCCGCGATCGCGGGCGTCGTGATCTCGGTCGCGTCGGTCCGGATCTCGACTTCGATGGACCCGCCTGGTGCGAGCGTCGGATCGCCGTAGAGCCCGATCGACGCGGCCAACGAGAACATGGCGGCGAACGCGATCACCGCACTCGTCCTTTCCGCTCAGTCGTTCCGTTCGGCGGTGACGCCGTGCACCGCGCGCAGGAGGGGGCCGCGCGCGGCGGGCCAGCCGACGGCGTGCGCGAGGCGACACGAGACGGCGACGAAGATGAACAGGTGCGGTGGATGCCGGTCCTTCTGCTCGATCGCGGCGCGGAAGAGCGCCCGGCGCACGAGGTCCGCGCCCTCTTCATCGGCGACCAGCGTGCGCGCGGACTCGAGCGCGACTTCGAGATCGGCGCGCACGATCGCGTCGTCGAGCTTCTGCGCCGCGGCTTCCTTCTCGCGCTTCGAAGCCGGCTTCGAATGCGCGTCGTCGATCAAACCGCTGACGATCGGCTGGCCCGGCATGCGGTCGAGCAGTCGTCGAGCGAGCACCAGGAGGAGCTCGTGGCGGTCGGCGGGCGTCGCGATCGCGAGCAGCTCCTTCACCGCGTCCGCGAACTCGAGGTTGTGCCAGATGCGCCCCGCGTTCTCCGCGGAGCGCAGCATCAGCACGGTCATCGCTTCGTCGACGCGCTGCGCGCGGATCAGCGCGTCGAGGCTCGCGATCGCGCTCGGGATGTGGAACGCGCGCAGCGCCGAGAGGAGCGCGCCCGCGGCGGCATCGCCGGGGATCGGCGGCGCGTCCCAGTGCGGCACGGTGACGCCCGGTTCCTTCACGCGCGCGATCAGGTAGAGCGCGGCGGAGCCGGCGATCTCGGGGATCGTGTCCTTCGCGACGCGCGCGCAGAGATTCACCGCGTGCAGGAACGCGTCGACGAAGATCAGCGTGTGCCCGAGGCGTCCCGCGTTCTGCACCGCCAGCTCGAGGAGCTGCGTGCGCATCGCCGTGTCGCCTTCCGCGATCGCGAGCAACGATGCATGAGTGGCCGAGAGGTCGCCGTCGTTGACCACCGCGGCGAATCGGTCCGGCGTCGGGCGCGCCGCGCGCGGCACCGGGTCGAGCTGCGTCTTCGCCGCGATCGCCAGCGTGCCGGCGACGTGCGCGCCGAGCTCGGCCACGATGCCGAGGCGCGTCGCCTCCGGCAGCAGACGCTCGAACTGCGCGACGAGGATCAATCCGTGCGGGGTCGACGCGGTGGTGTCGAAGTGGTGGGCGGCCGCCGCGTAAAGCGAAGCGAGTGCAGCGTCCCGCGCTCCGCGGCGGAAGAGATCCGCGGACTCCTGCTGCGCTTCCACCATGCGCGACGCGAGGATGGCCGATCGCAACCGGTCCGTGCCTAATGGGTTCGTGGCGCCACCCCGGACAAAGGCCCGCGAAGGACCGAAAGGTCGTTCAAGACCGCGGGCCTTGCAAACGGAAAATCACGGGGAGGCGCGTTCGTGAGCGGTCTGCATCAGCTCGCCGAGGAGCTGCCGCGCGTCGTTCGGGGCGATTCCTCGCAGGAAGATCTGCCGCGACGGACAGGCCGCGTTCGGCCCGGTGGCGCATTCCCCGAAGCAGCGCACGGGGACCGCCCGCCAGCGGTCCCAGGCCTTGGTCTCGAGGAGGGCTTGCTTCCATTCGGCGTGGATCGGCACGCCGCCCCGCTCTCCGCAGGTCGGGCCGACGCAGACGAACAGGAACTCGGGCGTCTTCAGGCTCACGGACCCGATCATCGGCGCGCCCCCCAGGTGATCCGTCGATAAAATCCGCGCCCCGTGGGAAAGCAGAACCGCCCCTTCACCGACGAGCGCCTCGTCTTCGTGACCGGATTGTCCGGTTCGGGAAAGAGCGCGGCAATGAACGCGTTCGAGGACATGGGCTTCTTCTGCTCCGACAACATCCCGACGGTGTTGATCCCCGACTTCGTGAAGGTGCTGCAGTCGCGCCGCGAGTCGATCCCGCGCGTCGCGCTCGTCGTCGACGTGCGCGAGCGCGACTTCTTCGATCAGTTCATCCCGATCGTCGAGCGCCTGCGCGCCGACGGCGTGCGCAGCGAGATCGTCTACCTCGAGTCGTCGGAGGAATCGCTGCTGCGCCGCTTCAGCGAGACGAAGCGCCCGCACCCGCTCGCGCTCGAGTCGCGCGCGATCGACGGCATCAAGAAGGAGCGCGAGCTGCTGAAGGAAGTCCGCAACATCGCGGACATGATCATCGATACGACGAACTTCAACGTGTACCAGCTGCGCGATCACCTGCAGTCGGTGTTCCGCACCGGGAGCCGGCTGGTCGTGACGGTGCTTTCGTTCGGATACAAGTTCGGCGTTCCGCTCGACTGCGACCTCGTGTTCGACGTGCGCTTCCTGAAGAACCCGTACTACGTGCCGCACCTGAAGCAGAAGACCGGCGAGGAAGCGGCGGTCATCGAGTTCGTGATGCAGGACCGCGAGGCGCAGGACTTCCTGAAGCAGCTCGTGGCGTTCGTGAGGAAGCTGATCCCGAAGTATCTGCGCGAGGGGAAGGCCTACCTCAACATCGGCATCGGCTGCACCGGCGGCAAGCACCGCTCGGTCGTGATCGCCGCGCAGCTCGCGCAGGCGCTGCGCTCGGAAAAGTGGGCGATCAACGTCGCGCATCGCGACGTGGGGAAGGGGCGGGGCTGATCGCGCGTTCGCGCGGCGGGCGCGCTACGTGTCGCGGAACAGCTCGGACTTCGCTCCGGCGCTGATCGCCGCGACCGCCGGGTTCTTGATGCGCCGCTCGATGGTGATCGCCCAGAAGCGCTCGCGCAGCTCCGGGCTGCGGCCGACCTGCCGCACGTGGTACTGCTGCTCGACCTCTTTCTCGACCGCGGTCGGCGCCGGGAACACGCCGAGCCCCGTCTGACCGAACGACTTGATGAGCGCGCTGTCCGCGATCTCGGCCACGATCTGCGGGCGGATCCCGCGCTTCTCGAACCACGGGTCGAGCGCGCGGCGGAGCGCCGTGTCCTCGGTCGGCAGGATCAGCGGCTCTTCGCCGAGTGAGCGCGGGAACTTCCGGCGCGCGCGCACGGCGAGCTTCTCGGAGGCGAACCACGTCACGCCGCACTCGCCGAGCAGATGCGACCACGCCCGGACCCTCGCGCCCGGCGGGAGCGGCGAGTCGCTCAGCACCACGTCAAGCGTTTGCTGTTGGAGTCGGGCGAACAGATCGATCGCGGAGGCCTCGTGCGCCACGAGCCGCACGCGTTCGGGCAGCCGCAGCGCGGGCTCGAGCAGCCGGCGCACCAGCAGCTTCGGGAGCACGTCGTCGACGCCGACGACGAGCCGCACCGGGCTGCCGGTCGGCCGCCCCTTCACCGTGTCGAGCAGTTCCTGCCCGAGGGTGAAGATCTCGCCCGCGTAGCGCTGCACCACGCGACCCATCTCGGTGAGCTCGAGGCCGCGTCCGACTCGCGTGAACAACCTCTCGCCGAGAGCTCGTTCGAGCTCGCGGATCTGCCCGCTGATCGTCGGGTGCGTGAGGTGCAGGCGTTCTGCGGCGCGCGACACACCGCCTTCGCGCGCGACGGTCCAGAAGTAAAGGAGGTGGTGGTAGTTCAGCCAGTCCATCGTGGGTTCCTGCCGCCGCGGTTTGTCGCACGGCACGGAGATTCTCGGCGGTAGGAACCCCCGCGGCGGTTTTCACATGTCGGGATTCCCGAACAATAAGCGCAGAACAACGGAATGGTCAACGCCAGCTTCCGGGCGATCATCCCGCGGTTCTCGAGTTCATTCCGTGGAGATCGACCATGCGACTGCACGTCTACTGCCCCGGGACGCAAGGCGCGCGCGAGATGCGGGAGCACGTCGAACGACGGCTCGCGTTCGCGCTCGGACGGTTCGGCGACGAAATCGACACGGTCCACGTGCGCTTGCGCGACATGAACGGTCCGCGCGGCGGCGTCGACAAGCAGGTCAGCCTGCGGGTGCGCGGCCGGCGACTCCCGTCGATGTTCGTGACGGAGTCCCACGAGAGCCTGCTCGCGGCGATCGATCGCGGCGCCGACCGCCTCGGGCACGCGATCGGCCGAGCGCTCGAACGTGATCGCGACGAGTCGCGCGGCATCCGGCGGGCGAGTTGAGTGGCCGCGCGCGGCGCTGCGGGGCGTGAGGTCGCCCGACCGGCATGGATCTGAACCTCATCCTCGACAACCTCCGGAACGCGCCGATCCTCTTCTTCGTGTTGGGGGTGGTCGCGGCGCTCGCGCGCTCGCCGCTCGAAGTTCCCGCTCCGGTCACGAAGCTGATCGGCCTGTTCCTGCTCTGGGCGATCGGCTTCAAGGGCGGAGTCGAGCTCTCGCGCGGCGGTCTCGGCGGCAGCGTGGTCCCCGCTCTCGGTGTCGCCGTCCTGCTCTCGGCACTCGCCCCGATCGGCGCGTTCGCGCTCGCGCGCCGCCGTTTCTCGGTGCACGACGCGGCGGCGCTCGCGGCGGCCTACGGGTCCGTGAGTGCGGTGACGTTCCTCGCGGCATGCGCCACGCTCGAGCGGCAAGGCGTCGCGTTCGGCGGCCACATGGTCGCCGCGATGGCTCTCATGGAGTCGCCTGCCATCGTCGTCGCCGTGCTCCTGCGGCAGCGGGTGCTCGCGCGTCAGGGCGCGGGCGCGACTCCGATCCCGCTGCGCTCGTTGCTCCACGACGCACTCTTGAACGGCCCGGTCGTGTTGTTGCTCGGCAGCCTCGCGATCGGCGCGTTGTGCGGGGAGCGCGGGCTCGACGCGATGAAGCCGCTGTGCAAGGACGCGTTCCCCGGGATCCTCGTGTTCTTCCTGCTCGATCTCGGACTGCTCGCCGGGGCCCGCATGCGGCAGGTCGCGGCGCACGCGCGGTTCCTCGTTCCGTTCGCGATCGGGCTGCCGCTCGTCCACGCCGCGGCGGCGCTCCTCGCGTCGCGGTTCCTCGCGCTGCCGGTCGGCGACGCGTTCCTCCTCACCGTTCTGGCCGCGTCCGCGTCCTACATCGCCGTCCCGGCGGCGATGCGGCTCGCGGTGCCCGAGTCCGAGCCGTCGATCTACGTGGCGTCGGCGCTCGCCATCACCTTCCCCTTCAACATCGTGATCGGCCTGCCGCTGTACCAGCAGGCCGCGGAGTGGATCCTTTCGTGACCGATCCGTCGAACGCGTCGCGCCCGAAAGTCGCCATCATCATGGGATCGCGCTCCGATTGGGAGACGATGCGCCACGGCAGCGCCGTGCTCACCGAGCTCGGCGTCGAGCACGAGTGCCGGGTCGTGTCGGCGCACCGGACCCCCGATTGGTTGATGGAGTACGCCGGCAGCGCGGAGGCCCGCGGGATCGAAGTGATCGTCGCGGGCGCGGGAGGCGCCGCGCACCTTCCCGGAATGGCGGCAAGCAAGACCGTGCTGCCCGTCCTCGGCGTACCCATCGAGGGCGGCGCGCTGCGGGGGATGGACGCGCTCTTGTCGATCGCGCAGATGCCGGCCGGCGTTCCGGTCGGGACGCTCGCGATCGGGAAGGCCGGCGCGATCAACGCCGCGCTGCTCGCCGCGAGCATCGTCGGAGCGCGAGCACCCGAAGTGCGCGATGCGCTGTCGGAGCGCCGGCGCAGGGTCGCGGCCGAAGTCCTGGCCGACAGTGACCCTCGACTGGAGGCGCACTGATGGTCGTCGGGATCCTCGGAGGCGGCCAACTGGCGCGCATGCTGGCGCTCGCCGGCACGCCGCTCGGACTGCGCTTCCGCTGCCTCGATCCGTCGCCCGACGCCGTCGCCGCGCACGTGAGCGAGCTGATCGTCGGCCGCTACGACGATCCGTCGGCGCTCGCCCGTCTGTCGCGCGGAGTGCGGCTCGTGACGTTCGAGTTCGAGAACGTCCCGGCGGCGGCCGCGAGCTGGCTTGTCGAGCACGTGGCGGTGGCGCCGGCGCCCGCGGCGCTCGCAGTCGCGCAGGATCGGCTGAGCGAGAAGCGCCTGTTCGAGTCGGTCGGGATGGCCGTGCCTGGATATCGGGCTGCCGACACGCGCGACGCGCTGCACTCGGCAGTCGCCGCGGTCGGTGCGCCGTGCATCGTGAAGACGCGGCGCTTCGGATACGACGGCAAAGGTCAAGCCCGATTGCGGCCGGGCCCAGGCCTCGCTGCCGCGACTGATGCGGCGTTCGACTCACTCGCTGCCGGCGACTGCGGCGGGCTGATCGTCGAGCGGCAGGTGGAGTTCGAGCGCGAGCTGTCGGTGCTCGCGGTGCGCTCGCGGCGCGGTGAGATCGCGGTGTATCCGATTGTCGAGAACGAGCATCGCGACGGCATCCTGCGCCGCTCGCGGGCGCCGGCCCCGGGCCTCGACCCGACGCTTGCACGCGACGCGCGCGAGTTCGTCATCGCGCTGCTCGAGCGCCTCGACTACGTCGGCGTGCTCGCCGTCGAGCTGTTCGTCGTCGGCGGTCGACTGCTCGCGAACGAGATGGCCCCCCGCGTGCACAACTCCGGGCACTGGACGATCGAAGGGTCAGTGTGCTCACAATTCGAGAATCACCTGCGCGCCGTTCTCGACTTCCCGCTCGGCAGCACGGCGATGGCCGGCGGCGGATTCGCCGCGATGGTGAACCTGATCGGCGACCTCCCGTCGCGGCACGCGCTCTTGAGCGTGCCGGGCGCACACACGCACGTGTACGCGAAGTCCGCACGCCCCGCACGGAAGGTGGGCCACGCCACGATCGTCGCCGAAGACCGCGAGACCGCCGACGCACTCGCCGCGCGAATCTCCGCGCTGCCCCCCGCGAGCGATCCGGAATGGCGGATCGGGGACTGATCGAACGCCTCGAAGAACCGTCGCGGTGCGCGACGATTCTTCGAGGCCCTGGATCCCACGGCCGCCGGACGCGGCGACGCGCAGCGTTGAGCCGGCGCGGCGGTCAGTTGCCGATGTCGGACTGGATGGCCGCGGCGATGATCGCGTTGGCGTCAGGCTCGAGCAGGTAGCGGAGCGCTTGCAGCTCGTGTGCGCGTTGCGCGATCTGCGCGACGTAGTCGGCGTGGCTGGAGAAGCTGGCGGTGAGGTCGACGTGTCCGCCCGCAAGCGCGCGGAGCCGACCGGCCAGCGACCCGTCGTCGTAGGACGGCGCGAGCGGGATGTACTGGTTCTCGCCGACCGCGACCGCCGGCAGGCGATACGCGGCGGTGTTCACCGGCTGTCCGCCGACATGGGTGACGAGCGCGTTCCCGCGGGCGTCGCGCGCGATCTTCGCGTCGTTCGGCGCACCGAGCGCATCGCGACGTCGGGAAGGGGCGGGGCTGATCCGACCCCCTGATCGATCCGTCGACGCTCCCTTTTTCTACAACGCGCACACACCTCCGCGCCGCGGGAGCGTCTGCGGCGCCGGCAACTCCGGCGGACACCCGAGAATCGCCGAGCTCATGCCCGGCTTCGGCGGCCGCGCTCCCCGTTGCTCGGGATTCGATTCGCCCGCGCCGCGCACCGGCTCGCGGGCACGCAACGTGCAACGTTCGGGCTGGCGCGTGGGGTGGCGAAGCGTCCGTTGGAGAGTCTTTGATGCTTCGATCAATGGTGTTCCTCGGTTTCAGCGGCGCGGTCTGTCTCGGCGGATTGCTCGCGCACGTGCAGGACAGCTTCGGGGTGATCCCCGCTTCCCGCGCGGGGTCCGGCGTGCAGCAACTCGCGCTGGCGCGAGCCGCGGAGGACTGCGCCCGAGTCTGCGAAGACGCGGCGAACCAGAGCATCGTTCTGATCTCATACGCCGACACGCTGCGCTCCTGCCTCGACTGCTCCACCGTGTGCCGCGCCACCGCGACCGTCGCCGGGCGCGGCGGCTCGACGATCGTGGAGCTGGCGCTCGCGTGCGCGGCCGCGTGCAAGGACTGCGCCGATCAATGCGACCGCGCCGATCTCGACCCGCAGTTGAAAACCGTCGCCGCCGCCTGTCGCGCCTGCGAAGCCGTCTGCCGCACGATCGCCACCCGCCAAGACTGACGCGCCCGCGGCACCAGCGCGATCCGAGGCGTGTCTGCCCTCGACACGTGAGCGAGCATTCAACGCAGAGATCGATCGACCGGGGCACCAACACGATTCGGGAGCCCGAGATCAAGGCGAATGCGAGCGCCGCGTGTCTGCCCTCGACACGTGAGCGAGCATTCAACGCAGAGATCGATCGACCGG
>CAZBOK010000110.1:0-12017 GCA_964493525.1 uncultured Phycisphaeraceae bacterium
GAACATCGCGCAGATCACGCGCGCGATGGAGATGGTCGCGTCGACCAAGTTCAAGCGGCTGCAGGAGCGCGCGGAAGGGTCGAAGCCCTACTCGCAGGCGCTGCGAACGCTCGTCGGTCGCCTCGCCACGCAGGTGCAGCCCGCCGACTTCCCGCTGCTGAAGAAGAGCGCGTCGGGTCCGCTCGCGCTCCTCGTCGTCACGGGCGACAAGGGTCTGTGCGGCGCCTACAACAGCAACGTCTTCAAGTCGGTCGCGACGTTCGTCAAGGAGCACTCGGGCCGGGACGTCCGCGTGTTCGTGTTCGGCAACAAGGGGCGCGTGTGGTTCAGCCGCCGCGGGCCGGGCACTCCCGAGGCGTACTCGGACGGGATGGAGAAGATCCCGTTTGTCCGCGTGCGCGACGTCGTCCGCGCGCTGGTGAAGCGCTTCATCGCCGGTGAGTTCGCGGAGCTGCACCTCGTCTCGACGCGCTTCCTGTCGCAGGCGCAGCAGAAGCCCGAGGTCCGGCAGCTCCTGCCGATCGACCCCGCGACTTTGCTCGCGACGGGCGACGCGAACGCTCCAAAGAACCCGATCCTCGAGCCGTCGGTCGAGCGCATCTTCGAGCTGCTGCTGCCGAAGTACCTCGAGATGCAGGTGTTCGGCGCCGTGCTCGAAGCGCTGGCGAGCGAGTTCGCGATGCGGCGCATCGCGATGAAGGCCGCGACGGATGCGGCGAACGACATGATCGGGGCGTTGACGCGGCAATACAACCGCGCGCGCCAGGAAACGATCACCAAGGAACTGCTGGAGATCGTCGGCGGCGCCGAAGCCCTGAAGGGCTGAGCGCTCACCGTCGAACGTCAGGCCGAGCGTCAGAAGGAGACTGCAAGTGGCACAGGGCAAGGTTCTCGAAGTCGTCGGGCCGGTCGTGGACGTCAAGTTCCCGCCCGATTCGCTGCCGGCGATCTACAACGCCCTCCGCATCAAGGACGCCGCGCGGAAGATCGACCTCACGGTCGAAGTCGCGCAGCACCTCGGCGACAACGTCGCGCGCTGCATCGCGATGGCGACGACCGACGGACTCGTGCGCGGCACCGCGGTGGAGGACACCGGCGCGCCGATCACGGTGACCGTGGGCAAGGCGACGCTCGGCCGCCTGATCAACCTCCTCGGCCAGGCGATCGACGGCAAGGGCCCGATGGTCGGCGACGCGCAGATGCCGATCCACCGCGCGGCCCCGACCTTCACGAACCAGCAGGCCGTGTCCGAGGTCTTCGAGACCGGCATCAAGGTCATCGACCTGCTCTGCCCGTTCGCGAAGGGCGGCAAGATCGGCCTGTTCGGCGGCGCCGGCGTCGGCAAGACGGTGTTGATCCAGGAGCTGATCCGCAACGTCGCCGAAGTGCTGAAGGGCTTCTCGGCGTTCGCGGGCGTCGGCGAGCGCACGCGCGAGGGCAACGACCTCTATCTCGAGATGAGCGAGTCGGGCGTCATCAAGAACACGGTGCTCGTGTTCGGGCAGATGAACGAGCCGCCCGGAGCGCGCCTCCGCGTGGCGCTGACGGCGCTCACGATCTGCGAGTACTTCCGCGACGTGATGAAGCAGGACGTGCTCCTCTTCGTCGACAACATCTTCCGGTTCGTTCAGGCGGGCTCGGAAGTGTCGGCGCTCCTCGGCCGCATGCCGAGCGCCGTCGGTTACCAGCCGACGATGGCGTCCGAGATGGGCGCGCTCCAGGAGCGCATCACGTCGACGACCGACGGCTCGATCACGTCGATGCAGGCGATCTACGTCCCGGCCGACGACTACACCGACCCCGCGCCGGTCGCGACGTTCGCGCACCTCGACTCCACGATCCGCCTCGAGCGAGCGATCTCCGAGCTCGGCATCTATCCGGCCGTCGATCCGCTGCGTTCGACGTCGCGCATGCTCGATCCGAACATCGTCGGCGCCGAGCACTACGCGGTCGCGCGCGAAGTCCAGCGCGTCCTGCAGCGCTACAACGACCTGCGCGACATCATCGCGATCCTCGGCATGGAAGAGTTGTCCGAGGACGACAAGGCGCTGGTGCAGCGCGCGCGCAAGATCCAGAAGTTCCTGTCGCAGCCGTTCTTCGTCGCCGAGCAGTTCACCGGCAGCAAGGGCGCCTACGTGAAGCGCGCCGACACCGTGCGCTCGTTCAAGATGGTCGTCGAGGGCAAGTGCGACGACATCCCGGAGCAGGCGTTCTACATGTGCGGCAGCATCGACGACGTGATGGCGCGCGCCGAAGCGATGAAGGCGAAGGCCTGAAATGGCGGCGGGCACGATGACCGGCACGGCGCACACGTTCCACCTGGAGGTGATCACGCCCGAGCGCGTGGTCGTCGACACGGCGGCGCGTTCGCTGGTCGCGCCCGCGGAGGACGGCATGGTCGGAGTGCTGCCGAACCACGCCCCGATGGTCTCGGCGCTCGCGCCCGGCGTGTTCACGTTCACGAAGGAGTCGGGCGAGAAGACCGCGCTCGCGACCGGCGCCGGATTCCTCGAAGTCGTGTCGAACCACGTCCGCGTGCTGGTCGACACCGCCGAGCGCCCCGAGCAGATCGACGTCGCGCGCGCACGCGCCGCTCGTGAGCGCGCGCAGGAGCGGCTCGCGCGACGCGGCAGCGCCGAGATCGACGTCGTCCGCGCGGAGGCCGCGCTGCGCCGAGCGATTGCTCGCTTGAAGGCGACCAACTCGTTCTGATCTCCGCTCTCGGTTTCGCGGAGTCCCCATGTCGAGCTTCCTGAAGCGCACCGTCACCTGCGGCGAGCTCCGCCGTTCCCACGCCGGATCCACCGTGACACTGAACGGCTGGGTCGACGTCGTGCGCGACCACGGCGGGTTGTTGTTCCTCGATCTGCGCGACCGCTACGGCCTCACGCAGGTCGTGGTCGATCCGGCGGAAGCGGGGGACGAACTCCTCGAACGCGCGCGCAGCGTGCGGCCCGAGTTCGTCGTGGCCGTCGTCGGCCTGGTGCGCGCGCGCCCCGGCGCATCCGCGAACGCGGAGCGCGCGACCGGCGAAGTCGAAGTCGTGGTGAAGGACCTGCAAGTCCTGAACGCGTCGAAGACGCCGCCGTTCACGCTCGACGATTCGGCGCCGGTCTCCGACGAGATCCGTCTCAAGTACCGCTACCTCGACATTCGCCGCGCGAGCGTCCGCACCGGGCTCGAGATGCGGCACAAGTTCTTCCTCGCGATCCGCCGCGTGCTCGACCGCCTGAGTTTCATCGAGATCGAGACGCCGATGCTGACGCGCATGACGCCGGAAGGCTCGCGCGAATACCTCGTCCCGAGCCGCGTGCACCACGGCAAGTTCTACGCGCTGCCGCAATCGCCCCAGGTGTTCAAGCAGCTCCTGATGATCGGCGGCATGGACAAGTACTTCCAGATCGCGCGCTGTCTGCGCGACGAGGACCTGCGCGCCGACCGGCAACCGGAATTCACGCAGCTCGATCTCGAGCTGTCGTTCGGCGCTGAGGAAGACGTGTTCACAGCGATCGAGACCGTGCTGAAGGAATCGATCGCGGAAGCGTTCGGCCGAGCGGTCGAGGTGCCGTTCCGCCGGATGCCGTACCGCGAGGCGATCGAGAAGTACGGCGTCGACAAGCCGGACCTGCGCTTCGGCCTCGAGATCGCCGACGTCGCGCCGCTGTACCGCGGCGCCGGTTTCCGCGTCATCGACGGAGTGCTCGACGCCGGCGGCGCCGCGCGCGGCATTGTCGTCCCGGGCGGCGCGGCGCGGATCTCGCGCAAGGAGATCGACGAGTTGACCGCGCATCTCGCGGGGTTCGGCGCGAAGGGGCTCGCGTTCTTGAAGACCGACGAGAAGGGCGAACTCGCCGGGCCGCTCGCGCGGTTCACCGATCGCGCGCGCCTCGAGCGCGAATTGAAGTTCGCGTCGGGCGACCTGCTGCTCGTGGTCGCGGACAAGCCGAACGTGGTCAACAAGAGCCTCGGCGAGTTGCGGAACGAGCTCGCGCGCCGGCTCGACCTCATCCCGAAGGACGGGCGGCTCGCGTTCGCGTGGATCGTCGATTTCCCGATGTTCGAGTGGAGCGAAGAGGAGCAGCGCTTCGCCGCTGCGCACCATCCGTTCACGACGCCGCTCGAGCAGTTCGAAGGACAGCTCGAAAAGGAGCCGGGCAAGGTGACCGCCCGGGCCTACGACCTCGTGTTGAACGGCTGGGAGCTCGGGTCGGGCTCGGTGCGCATCCATCAACGCGCGCTGCAGCAGCGCGTGTTCGAGTGCCTCGGGATCGCGCCGGACGAAGCGCGCGCGCGGTTCGGGTTCTTCCTGGAAGCGTTCGAATACGGTGCGCCGCCGCACGCGGGGCTCGGGCTCGGGCTCGACCGGACGCTCGCGCTCCTGCTCGGCCGGCCGAACATCCGCGATCTCGTCGCCTTCCCGAAGACCGCCTCCGCGAGCTGCCTGATGACGGACGCGCCGGCCGAGGTCCCCGAGAAGAACCTGCGCGAGCTCGGCCTGCGGATCGACGACCCGCCGAAGAAGGGCGGTTGATCGGCGAACGACGCAAGTCGCGCGTGCGGCTTGCTTCCGGCCGGTCCGTGCCCGTATGATCCCGCGCTTCCTTGCACGAGCGGCGGAATCGCGTCGCGGCAGGTGCCGCGTCGGCCGCCGAAGTCGTGTCCCGCGAGCCCGCGAAAGCGGTCCGCGAACGTCGTGAACTCTCTTCCGGAGGACTGACCACGAGCCTGCTTCAGTATCGAGTCAACGAGCAGATCAAGATCCGCGAAGTCCGCGTGATCGATGAGAAGGGCGAACAACTCGGAATCTTGGCGATCCAGGACGCATTGGCGATGGCGCGCGATCGCGGCCAGGACCTCGTCGAAGTCGCGCCGGATGCGCGGCCGCCCGTCTGCAAGTTGATGGACTACGGCAAGTTTCGATACATCCTGAAGAAGAAAGAGCACGACGCGAAGAAGAAGACGCACACGGTGCAGCTGAAGGAGATCCGCGTGCGCCCGAAGATCGACAAGCACGACGCCGAATTGAAGGTGAACCAGGCGCGCGGCTTCCTGAAGGAAGGTCACAAGGTCCAGATCAACATGCAGTTTCGTGGGCGCGAACTGGCGCACACCGAAGTCGGCAGGGAAGTGATGGACCGCATCGTCGGCGAACTCGCGGACGTCGCGAAGATCGAACGACCGGCGAAGTTCGAAGGCAAGCGGATGACGGTGCTGCTCACGCACAAGTGAGCGCGGCACGAAGGACGGACGGCGATGGCCAAGTACTACAAGCTGAAGACCAAGAAGTCGCTCGCCAAGCGCGTGCGCCTGTCGAAGGGCGGCAAGATCAAGCGACAGAAGGCGGGGCGCGGACACCTGATGTCCGGCAAGGGCGGCAAGCGCGTCCGCCATCTCCGCAAGCCCGGCTACGTCGAGGGCAAGATCGCCGAGACGTATCTCAAGCTGCTCCGTCCCGGTCAGTGACCGAATCGCAAACGATCGAGAGGTGATGTCATGGTGCGCGTGAAGAACGGGCCGGCGAAGCTGGCTCGCGTCAAGAAGACGCTGAAGGCCGCGAAGGGCTACCGCGGCGGCCGCAGCAAGCTGTACCGCACCGCGCGCGTCGCGGTGATGCGCTCCGGGCGCTACGCGTACCGCGATCGCCGCAACAAGAAGCGCGAAATGCGCGCGTTGTGGATCGTCCGCATCAACGCGGCGGTCCGCGAGCGCGGCATGCGCTACGGCGAGTTCATGAACGGTCTCAAGAAGGCGGGCGTCGAGCTCGACCGTCGTCAGCTCGCGGACCTCGCGGTGCGCGACGTCGCGGCTTTTGACGCCGTGCTCGAGAAGGCGAAGGCGGCGCTCGCGAGCTGAGGCTCCGGTGCCGGACGAACTCGCACCGCAACTCGACGAGGCGCTCACGAAAGCGAAGGCGGCGATCGCCGCCGCCGCCGGCCTCGATGCGTTGGAAGAAGCGAAGGTGGCCTGCCTCGGCCGGAAGGGCTCGATCACCGAGCTCCTCGGACGGATCGGCTCGTTGCCTGCGGAGGCGCGTTCGGCGTTCGGCAAGCGCGCCAACGAAGCGAAGCAGGAGCTGACGCGCGCGCTCGAGGAACGGCGCCAGCAGATCATCGACGCCGAGCTGCTCCCGGTGCGCGATTTCGATCCGACGACGCCGGGCCCGGCGACGCCGCGCGGACACTTCCACCCGGTGATCGCGATGCGGCGCGAGATCGAGGACATCTTCGTCTCGATGGGTTTCCTCGTCCTCGAGGGACCGGAAGTCGAGACCGAGGAGATGAACTTCGACGCGCTGAACATCCCCGGCCACCATCCCGCGCGCGACATGCAGGACACGTTCTTCCTCGAGACGCCGCCGGGCGTGAGCCAGGTGTTGCGGACCCACACCTCGCCGATGCAGGTGCGCGCGATGCGGAAGTTCGGCGCGCCGCTGCGCGCGATCGTGCCGGGCCGCGTCTATCGCAACGAGACGATCGACGCCTCGCACGAGTGCGCGTTCCACCAGGTCGAGGGGATCGTCGTCGACGTCGGGATTTCGGTCGCGCACTTGAAGGGCACGCTGCAGGCGTTCCTCGGCACGCTGTTCGGAGCGGAGGTCGTGGTGCGACTGCGACCGCACTACTTCCCGTTCGTCGAGCCGGGATTCGAGCTCGACTTCCGATGCATGCTCTGCTCGGGCGCGGGCTGCGCACTGTGCAAGCGGACCGGGTTCATCGAGCTGCTCGGCTGCGGCATGGTGCATCCCCGGGTTCTCGAGGCGGGAGGCATCGACCCCGGGCGCTATTCCGGCTTTGCGTTCGGCGTCGGCATCGATCGGCTCGCGATGATGCGACACGGCATCGAGGACATCCGTCACTTCAATTCGGGCGACCTGCGCTTCTTCTCGCAGTTCTGAGGTCTCGTCGTGCGCATCTCCATCGCGTGGCTCCGGGAGTTCGTCGATCTCGGCGACAAGTCGCCGGAGCGGATCGCGTCCGATCTCACGGCGAAGACGGCGCTGATCGAGGGCATCGAGAAGAAGGGCGATCTCCCGGCGGCCGTCGTCGTCGGCAAGGTCGTCGATCGCAAGAAGCATCCCGACGCCGATCGTCTGAGCGTGTGCCAGGTGGACGTCGGCAGCGAGGTGCTCGAGATCGTGTGCGGCGCGCCGAACGTCGCCGCGGGACAGACGGTCGCCGTCGCGACCGTCGGCGCCGACCTGCCGAACGGGATCAAGATCAAGCGGTCGAAGATCCGCGGCGTCGCATCGAACGGGATGATCTGCGCGGAAGACGAGCTCGGCCTCGGCGAAGGACACGACGGGATCATGGTCCTCGAGGACGGCCTCGAACTCGGCCGCCCCTTCCGTGAAGTGAAGGGAATCGCCGACGCGGTGCTGGAGATCGACAACAAGTCGATCACGCATCGGCCGGATCTCTGGGGGCACGAAGGCTTCGCGCGCGAACTCGCCGCGATCTACGCAACCGAATTCCGCCGTGCGCCGGTCGCGGAGGAGCTGCGCGAAGGTGCGACGGACGTGAAGATCGACCTCAAGGCGCCGGAGCTGTGCGGCCGGTACCACGCGCTGGTCGCGGACGGCCCGTTCGGCGCGCCGTCGCCGTCGTGGGTCGCGCGCCGGCTGACCTATTGCGGGCTGCGGCCGCTCGGGCTCGCGGTCGATCTGTCGAACTACGTGATGCTCGAGATCGGCCAACCGACGCATCCGTTCGATCGCACGCAGATTCGCGGCGGCGTGCTGCGGATTCGCCGCGCGGGGCCGGGCGAGAGGCTCGTCACGCTCGAGGGAACGGAGCGGTCGCTGCCGCCGGACGCGTGCGTGATCGCGGACGCGGAGCGCGCGCTCGCGGTCGCCGGCGTGCTCGGCGGCCAGGACAGCGGCATCAAATCGGAAACGACGGCGCTCGCGCTCGAATCCGCGTGGTTCGAGCCGATGGCAGTGCGTCGAACGTCGGTCGCGCTCGGCATCCGAACCGACGCCGTCGCCCGGTTCGAGAAACACCTCGATCCGGCGCTCTCCGAGCGCGCCGTTCGGCGATTCGCGATCCTCGCGCGCATGGCCGCGCCGGCCGCGCGGATCGCGACGACGTTCGCGCGAGCGGGGGACGCGACGCAGGCCCCGCGGTCGATCGTCGTCCGGACGCAGCGCGTTCGCGAGCTGCTCGGAACCGAGATCGAGACGTCGATCATGCAACAGGTGCTGCGCCGCCTCGGTTTCGGCGTGACGGGCGAGGGCGCCACGATCACGGTCGAGGTGCCGCCGTTCCGGGCGACGCGCGACGTGAAGATCGAAGAGGACATCGTCGAAGAGATCGGGCGCATCCACGGGTACGACGCGATCGCGCCGTGCCTCCCGCGGCTCGACGTCCGGCCGACGAAGTTGCTTCTCGAGACCGCAGCGTGGCGGCGCGCGTCCGAACTGCTGCGCGAGCGCCACGCGTTCGCGGAGGTCCAATCGCCGGCGTTCCAGGACGATCAGGTGCTAGAACGTGCCGGAGGCGGTCCGCGCGCGGGATGGCTCGCGGTCCGCAACCCGCAGCAGCAGAGTGGGAGCAGGTTGCGTCGGTCGCTCGTGCCGTGGATGCTCGAGTTCGTCGATCGCAACGTGAAGAGCGTCGAATCGGTTCGGCTCTTCGAGTGCGGACGAGTGTTCGATGCTCCAAGCGCGGCGAGCGAGCTGCCGCAGGAACGCACGATGCTCGCGGCGGCGATCGGCGAGCGAGTCACGCGGAAGGAGAACGCGGGGCGGACGCTTCGAGCGCTGAAGGGTTGCCTCGAGGACGTCGGTCGGGAGCTCGGTCGCGCGCTGCGGTTCGAACCGCTGAGCGGCGACCTGCCGCCGATGGCGCATCCCGGCCGCGTCGCGCGCGTCGCGAGCGGTGAACTGAATCTCGGTTGGATGGCGGAGATCCATCCGCGCCTCGCCGCGGCGTGGAACTGGCGCGGCGACGTCGCGGTGTTCGAGATCGATCTCGGGCTTTGGATGCAAGGGCCGGATGCGCGGTCGCGCTACCGTCCGCCGGGCAAGTTCCCCGCGAGCAGCGTCGACGTGTCGTTCGTCCTGCCGTTCACCGTCGCGTTCGCCGACGTGGAGGCGGGAATCCGCAAGACGGTGAAGTCGCTCGAGTCGGTTTCGCTCGTCGACGAGTTCACGGGTTCGCAGGTCGCTCGCGGATCGCGCAGCCTGACGCTTCGCCTTGCGTTCCGCGCCAGCGATCGGACGCTGGGGGATGCGGAGGTGAACGAACACCTCGATTCGGTCCGCGCGTGGCTCGCGACGCAGGGCGCGACGTTGCGCGGAGATCGCGACTGACGGTCCGCTTGCCGACCTCCGCAGGTCGAGCTACATTCGCGCGCGCAGTTCGGCCTCTGCTGTGTTCGTCCGCTGAAGCAATAAAGTCGAACCTATAACGCCGACCCTGGGAGCCGAATCGGAACGGCGAATCGCCATGCGGCCTCCGGGCCGATCGTGAGACTGCCGGCCTGTGGTTCCCCCCTAGGATCCCCGGTTTCGATTGGTCTTCCGCCGACGGCACGAGTGGAGGTTCTTTCACCGCGGGACGCTCCTCTTCGCGAGGGGCGTCCCGTTCTTCCTTCCACCCCTTCGACGGTACGATGCGCCGCTCGCTGGCATTCGAGCGGCCGGAGGCGAACGTGCGCGCATTGCTGATCATCATCATCTTGGGAGTGGGGGGGTGGTTCGGCGGTCGAGCGCTGGGCTGGTTCGGTGGCACCGAATCCCAGGCGCCAGAGTCGAAATCGGGCGCGAAGGCGCCGAGCGTTCAGGCGAAGTCGACACCGCCCGTCAGCCCCGCACCGACTCCATCCGTCGACGAACGCGAGGCAAAGGCGGCCGCCGATCTGGCGCGCGCGAAGGCGGACGCGGAAGCAGAGACCAAGGCGATCGCGGACGGAATCACCGCGATCGCCGACGGCAGACCGGTGGATCGCTCGCGGCTCGAAGCGATCGCGGCGCGCTCCGCGGACACGGTCGCGCGCGACTCCGCGCGTGCGGAGATCGACGCGACCTCGACCGATGCGTGGACCAAGTGGATCGCGCTCAGCCGCCTCTACACCGGCGGTCGAGGAGCTCCAGGCGATCGCGCAAAGCTCTACGCCGCCGTGCTCGAAGCTGCGAAAGGCGCGTTCCGCGCGCCAGGAGCGCGCGAATCGACGATCGACTACACGGTCGCGGCGGGGGATGCGCTTGCGAAGATCTGCGACCGGTATCGGAAAGATCCCGGACTGGCGCTGACGCCGGGTGAGCTCCGCTGGGTGAACGGCCTGCGCGGAGATCTGATCCGCGTGGGTCAGACGCTGAAGATCCCGAAAGTTCCGACCTCGATCCAGGTCTCGAAGGGCTCGTTCCGCCTCCGATTGTTGATCGGCGATGGTCTGGTGCGCGAATACCCGGTCGCGATCGGCCGCGAGAACAAGACTCCCGCGGCGACGTTCACCGTTCAGCACATGCTTGTGAAAGCGCCTTGGAAGGACCCGGTCTCGGGTCAATTGATCCACTTCGGTGAGCCCGGATACGCGATTGGAACGCGTTGGATCGGTTTCGAGGACACGGCCGACGCGAGCGGCCTCGGCATCCACGGGACGAACGATCCCGCGAGCATCGGAACCGCAGCCTCGCTCGGATGCATCCGGCTCGCGAACGAAAACGTCGAGGAGCTCTTCGACCTCGTCCCGGCCGGGACGAAGGTCACGATCACCGACGCAAAGTGGCCCGGGTACTGAAGCTCTGACGAACCCCACCGCCCAGAACTCGGAGTGCCGGCGGGGCGCCGACCGCAGCCGAAGACCTCCGCACGACCCGCCCGGATCACTTTTCTTCACGAGTTCGAAATTTGTGCCGGAGAATCGTTGACCTGCGCCAGAGCACTTCTAAACTGCTCCGCTTCGCTCTTGAGGTCTAAGAGCGCTTCCGGTTCGATACAAGCCGGTCGTAATTCGATCTTTGCCAAGTAGATAGCCTGTTTCATGCGTTTGCGTGTGATGCCCCAACCCCTTCGGGTTGGCAGCAGCGAGTCACGCCCGCGCGCATTGCGTTGCGGACGTTGATATCAAACCTCACGAGATTCATTGATTCTCATGAAGGGTTTGATCCTGGCTCAGAGCGAACGGTGGCGGCGTGGATTAGGCATGCAAGTCGAACGAGAAAGGCCGCAAGGCCGAGTAAAGTGGCGGACGGGTGAGTAATGTATGGACAATCTACCCTCGAGATGGGGATAACAGCTGGAAACGGCTGCTAATACCCAGTGGCTCCGGTAGTGCGCAGCACGGCCGGATAAAGGGGGGCAACTCCCGCTCGAGGACGAGTCCATATCCCATCAGCTAGTTGGCGGGGTGATGGCCCACCAAGGCTATGACGGGTAGGCGGACTGAGAGGTCGACCGCCCACATCGGGACTGAGACACTGCCCGGACTCCTACGGGAGGCTGCAGTCGAGAATCTTCCGCAATGGGCGCAAGCCTGACGGAGCGACGCCGCGTGTAGGATGAAGGCCTTCGGGTTGTAAACTACTGTCACTCGTGAAGAACGTTCACTCCAATCAAGTGAGCTGACGTTAGCGAGAGAGGAAGTCACGGCTAACTTCGTGCCAGCAGCCGCGGTAAGACGAAGGTGGCAACCGTTGCTCGGATTCACTGGGCATAAAGCGCGCGTAGGTGGCTTTGCAGGTCATCGGTGAAAAACCCCGGCATAACCGGGGAACTGCCGATGAAACCGCATTGCTTGAGGTCGGGAGAGGAGAGTGGAACTCTTGGTGTAGCGGTGAAATGCGTAGATATCAAGAGGAACGCCGGTGGCGAAAGCGGCTCTCTGGACCGATCCTGACACTGATGCGCGAAAGCTAGGGGAGCAAACAGGATTAGATACCCTGGTAGTCCTAGCTGTAAACGATGGGCACTTGATGTCGCGGGTTTCTACCCCTGCGGCGTCGGAGCTAACGCGTTAAGTGCCCCGCCTGGGGAGTACGGTCGCAAGGCTGAAACTCAAAGGAATTGACGGGGGCC
>CAZBOK010000111.1:0-11990 GCA_964493525.1 uncultured Phycisphaeraceae bacterium
AGCGATACATGGGCCTGCCGCAGACGAACCCCGAGGGGTATGCGTCGAGTTCGGTGGTGAAGGCGGCGGAGCACCTCTCCGGCAAGCTGCTGCTGATCCACGGCACGATCGACGAGAACGTGCACCTGCACAACACGCTGCAGCTCGCGAACGCGCTCGAGGCCGCCGACAAGCAGTTCGACATGATGCTCTACCCGGGCAACCGCCACGGCGTGTCGAACCCGAAGCAGCGGCGACACCTGTATGAGCTGATGACGGACTTCGTCACGAAGAACCTGTGAGCGCTCGCGAAGAGTCAAGCGGAGGATCCCGACGTCTCGCGCCTGGGCCGGGGCCGAGGGCCCGCGCCACGGGAGCCCGACGTTCGGGACCCGAGGCTCGGGGCCCGAGACTCGCGACTCGAGGTTCGTGACCCGGAACTCGGCCCCGGGCGTGAAGAGTCGGGTTGAAGGGCACCCGCGGGTTTCCCGCTTGCCGCGGGCTGTCGCGCCCGTCATGCTGAGTGTGTGGGTGTTCCCACACACTGAGACGGTGACGCGAGCGGCATGCTCTTCCGGATCAACACCTCGAGCGGCGTTCCCATCTGGCGACAGATCGTCGACCAGGTGAAGGTCGCCGTCGCGACCGGCGCGATCGAGAAGGGCGAGCAGTTGCCTTCGGTCCGCCAGCTCTCGGAAGAACTGACGATCAACCCGACCACGGTGCAGCGCGCGCTGGTCGACCTCGAGGCCGAGGGCGTCGTCGAGTGCCGGCGCGGTCAAGGCACGTTCGTGCGCGGCGACGGCCAGCGGCTGAAGGCGGACGAGCGCCGCCGCCGGGCGATCGAGCACCTGCGGAACGCGATCGCCGAGGCGCACCGACTGCAATTCGACGAGCGCGAACTGCGCGAACTGTTCGATCGCGAGCTGAAGCGCGCGTTCGGCGAGGAGGACTGATCGATGGACGATCCCGTGATCCGCTGCGACGACGTGTGGAAAGGGTTCGGCACGACCTGGGCGCTCGCCGGCCTCTCGTGCTCCGTGCCGAGGGGGTCGATCACCGCGCTGCTCGGCCAGAACGGCGCGGGGAAGACGACGCTCCTGCGGATCCTGGTCGGACTGCTGCGCGCGGAGCGGGGGAGCGCGCGCGTGTTCGGCCGCGACGTCGCGGCGCAGGACGTCGCGACGCGGCAGCGCATCGGTTACGTCTCCGAGAAGGGCGGCCTCGATCCGCGCCTCACGGTCGGCGAGCTGATCGACTTCACGCGCGCGTTCTATCCGCGCTGGGACGACGCGTTCGCGAACGATCTCCTGAAACGGCTCGGCATCGATCGCTCGCCGCAACTCTCGCAGCTCTCGCTCGGGCAAACCCGCAAGGTCGGGATGGTCCTGAACCTCGCGTTCCATCCGGAACTGCTCGTGCTCGACGAGCCGGCGGCGAACCTCGACGCGGTGGTGCGCCGCGAATTCCTCGAGGTGGTGCTCGACCTCTTTCGTCGCGAGGGCGTGACGGTCCTGCTCTCGACGCACCTCTTGAACGACGTCGAGCGCATCGCCGACCGCGTGGTCCTGATCAAGGACGGCCGGCTCCTGGTGGAGTCGGGGCTCGACGAGCTGAAGGAGCGCGTGAAGCTCGTCCGCCTCGCGCCACGCGCGGGCGCCGAGCGCGCATTCCTGCCGCCGGAACTCGCCGCGATCCCGGGGCTCCTGCGATCGCGCGCGGTCGGCCGCGAGTGGCACCTGACGATCTCGGAGTGCCGCGACGGTCTCGCGACGGAGCTGGCGGCGAAGACCGGCGCGGAGGTCGGGGTGATCGACATCCCGCTCGAGGACATCTTCATCGCGTTCGCCGCCGACGACGGCGCGGCGCAGGTCCGACCGGCGCGGCCGCCGCGCGAGAGCCGAACCGGACGCGAGGTGCGCTCATGACGCTCGTCCGCGCCGTGCTCCGTCGCGACTGGATCCTCCACGGGCGGCGGATCGTCGACCTCGCGATCTTGCTCGCGCTCGCGGTCACCGTGTTCCCGGGCGACTCGCCCGCGGGGTTCGGCGCGATGGGAGCGGTCATCGCCGCGTCGCTCGGCGCGCGGCTCGGCGGCGACGAGAACCTGGGCCAGTCGCTCGAGTTCTTGTGGACGCGCCCGGTCGATCGCCGGGCGTGGTTCCGCATGCGCTTCACGACCGGCCTCGCCGCGATCGCGGTCGTCCTCGTCGTGGTGGTCCTCGCCGACGCCGTCGACCTGCACCTGCGGTTCGCGTCGCTGTTCGCCGATGTGCTCGAGTCCGATCCCCGCCTGCCGTTCGAACCGATCGCGTACGCGTTCCCGCTTGGATTCGCCCTGCTGGTCCACGCGTTCGCGTTCTCGATCGCGGCGCGCGAGCGTCGGCCCGAGCACGTGCTCGACGCGCGCGTGGCCGCCGTCGTCTTCGCGGCGGTCATCGCGACCGCGACGGCGCTCGTCGTGCACCTCGCGCTCGACCGGCTCGGCCGGTTCGACGGGAGGATGTTCGGACTCCTGAGCACGCAGCCGTCGCAGCAGTTGATCCCCGCCACGATCGCGATCGTCGTCGCCGCATCGATCGCGCTGGTCGCGCGGCGGCGCTTCGCTTCGGGCGAGATCGTCGGAGGCGACGCGACCGCGTCCGGCGCGTCGCACGGATGGTGGCTCGTGATCCTGCTCGCGAGCACGTTGATCGCCCTCGCGCTGTTCTGGGGGGTGCAGGTGGAGGCGCCGCGATGAACCCGCAGGCCTCGTTCGGCTGGCCGCTCATCGCCCTCGCGATGGTGGTGATCCTCATCGCGCGCGTGCGGCGCGCACGGCGGCTCGACATCGTCGGCCCGCGGCAACGGCGCACGTCGCTTCCGGTGAAGGTCGCGCGCGTGATCGGCGTCGTGATGTGGATCGGTGTCGCGGTGTGGGGCTGGCGGAACGCGGGGACGCTGCGCGGTGACGACGTCCTCCATCGCCTCGATGCGGCCCCGGCCACGGCGTCGCTCGCGGCGAGCGATCGCTCGCAGATCCTCTTCGTGGTCTCCGATCCGAGCGGGCTCTTGCCGGCGGAGGCGGTGTTCGAGCGGATCGTGCCGCGCGACGCGGATGGCGCGCGAGCGTCGTGCGAGGAGATCGGATTGAGCGTGCGCGCGTTCCGGGGAGCGGGCGCCGCGCAGGGTGTCGACCGCGTCCAGTTCTGGTCGCGCGGCTCGTTCGCCGACGAGCAGGTCGATGCGAATGCGCAGATCGCGCTCGGTGACGGCCGGCCATACCGCGTGTTGTGCGAATCGATCGTCTCCGCGCCGATCGGCCGCGCGCTCGGGCTCGATCGCCGGCGCTACCTGGTGCGGGTCCTCGCGCGGCCGCTCGTGCCGGACGACCGCCTGGTTCCGGCGCCGGCGCAGGATTGGGTCGCCGCGTTCGACGCGACGGAGGCGGCACGCGCGACGCGCGCGAGCGCCGACTCCTTGCGCGAGGACCGCGCGGACGATCCGCTGCTGCGGCTGATCCGCGGACCGGACTCCGCGGGAATCGGCGTGCTCCTCGTCTCCCTCTTCCTGTGCACCATCGGCATGTCGTTCCCGCGCTCCGCCGCCGGCATCACGCTCGGCGCGCTCGTCGTCCTCGGGTTCCTGGCCCGCGTCGACCTGAACCGCGCGAGTGCGCTGATCGACTCCGCGACGCCGCTCGAGCGTCGCGCCGGCGCGGTCGCGCTCTCCAGGTCGAGCGTCCTGGCGGCGACGGCGGCGGAACGCCTGAGCGATGCGTTCGCGCACGAGGTGGATCGATCGGTGCGCGCGACGATGGTGCTGGCGCCGTTCCGCGGCGATTCCCGGTTGCGCGACACCGCGGCGGCGCGAGATCTCCTCCGTCTCGCCGCGTCCGACCCGGACGAGCGCGTTCGCGCTGCTGCCGCGGAGGCGCGCCGCGTGCTAGACCAACGCGACTCCCGCTGAGGAGGAGGACCGACATGTCGCTCGCTCGATCGTTGTCCGTCGCGCTCGCCGTGCTCGTGTCGTCCGAGCTCGTCGCCGGTCCGCTCGACCCGCCGGGCACGTCGCCCGCGCCCGCCGCGAAGGGCTCGCTCATCGCCGCGGAGCAGGCGCAACTCGGGAGGGCGTTCCGAGCGCTTTTGCGCGAGCCGGATGCGCGGAAGCGCGCGAGCGGACTCGCGAAGCAGGACGCGGTCCTGAAGAAGGCGGCGTTCGTCGACATCGAGGCCGCGATCGCGGCGGCGGTGCCGGGTGAGCAGTGGAACCCGGGCTTCTCGCACGGCGTGAAGTTCACGTCGCACGGCGACGCGTTCGTCTACTCGGTCCACCTGCCCGACCGGCGTCCGAAGCAGCTCGCGCCGCTCGTGGTCGACGCCGGGCACATCTCGCTCGCCGACAACTCGGACTCCGATCTCGAAGACGTGATGTCGACGTGGATGAACAACACGGACACGGGACAGTCGGTGATCTACCTGCGCCCGCGCGTGTTCGACCGGCTCTCCACCGACGGGCGGTACGAGCCGTGGTCCGCGATGCAGCGCCCGCAAGGCAAGGAGAACATGGACACGCTCGCGGCGATCCTGCTCGACGCGATCGACGACGCGTGCATGCGCTACCCCGTCGATCCGAACCGCGTGTACATCCACGGCATCTCGATGAGCGGGTTCTGGGCGTGGTACGCCGGCGCGTTCGCGCCGGATCGCTTCGCGGCGGTCGTTCCGGTGTCGTCGGTCACGTGGCACGTGCTGCCGCTCCTCGAATCGTTCCGCGACACGCGCGTGTTCGTCCTGCACGGCGAGAACGACACCACGATCCCGATCACCGCCGCGCGCGCCGCGGTCGACAAGCTGCAGCGACTCGAGATCGCCGTCGACTTCCGCGCGGTCGCCGGCGGTGAGCACGTGAAGGGGACGTTCGCGCAGTGGGGCGCGCTGTGGCCGGACGTCGCGGGCGTCGTGCGCGACCCGTATCCGAAGCGCGTGTCGCACGCGTTCCACGGCGACGAGCGCGCGGCCGCGTTCTGGCTCGAGGCGATCGACGTCCCCGCGCGCGCGTTCGACGCGCGGCAGGCGCCGTGCAGGATGAGCGGCGTCGTCGAAGGGCAGACCATCAAGATCGACGCGGCGGGCATGAAGAAGGTTCGCGTGCTGCTCGCCTCGCGGCTGCTCGACCTCGCCCAGCCGATCACGATCGACGTGAACGGCCGGCGGCAGTTCGCCGGCACGGTGAAGCCCGACGCCGCGCTCGCGATCGAAGTCGCGCGCGCGCGCGGCGACGGCGCGCAGGCGTACTCCGCGGGAGTCACCGTCTCGGTGCCGTGAATCGGCTCGTGCGTGGGGGGAGCGGCGTTCTTTCCGGGAACCGGCGGTCTTACGATGCCGCGCCCTTCCGAAAGAACTTCGCCCCCGGAGCCGATCCCCGATGGAACCCGCAGCCAAGAGCGACGCGTCGATCGCGGAGCTCGAAACGTTCATCGCGTCCCGCTCGATCGATCGCAAGGCGGACGGTTGGCGCACGCGCGTGCCGAAGCCGCCGCAGGTGAAGTTCGACGCGAAGAAGACGTACGTGTGGCGACTCGAGACCAGCCTCGGAGTGATCGAGGTGAAGCTGATGCCCGACGTGGCGCCGATGCACGTGTCGAGCACGCTCTACCTCACGCTGCTCGGCTTCTACGACGGCCTCGCGTTCCACCGCGTGATCACCGACTTCATGGCGCAGGGCGGTTGCCCGAAGGGCACCGGCACCGGCGGACCGGGGTACACCTACGCGGGCGAGTTCTCGCCGAAGGTGCGCCACGATCGTCCGGGACTGCTCTCGATGGCGAATGCCGGCCCCGGCACGGACGGCAGCCAGTTCTTCCTCACGTTCGTCGCGACGCCGTGGCTCGACGGCAACCACACGATCTTCGGCGAAGTCACTTCGGGGATGGACGTGCTGAAGCAGATCGAGGCGCGCGGCTCGAGCAGCGGGAAGACGACGCAGAAAGTCGTGCTGAATCGGGCGACGGCGGTGATCCGTTGAGTCGCCTTCGCGTCGCGGCGCTCTCGCTCGCGATCCTGGCGACGATCTCATCCGCGCGCGGGCAGGACGCGAACGCTCCCGCCGTCGACGCGCGGCTCGCGGAGATCGCGCGCGCGCACGGCGCGGTGGCGAGCGTCGTGGAGATCGGCAAGAGCCGCGGCGGCCGTCCGATCCAGGTGGTCCGCCTCGGCGCGGCGCCCGATCCGAACGCGCCGCCGCGCGCCGCTCTGCTCGTCGTGGCGGGCATCGACGGCCGCCATCGCGTCGGCGTCGAGACCGCGCTGCGTGTCGCGGAGAAGATCGCGACCGAGCGCGGCGACCTGCTCGACCGCGCGACGCTCTACGTCCTGCCGTGCGTGAACCCGGACGGCCTCGTGCGCTGCGCGGCGAAGAAGGGGATCACCGACTTCGGCGGCACGCTCTCTCCGGATGACCTCGACCGCGACGCGCGCGTCGACGAGGACCCGCCGGTCGACCTGAACGGCGACGGATACATCACGAACCTGCTCGTGTTCGACCCCGAGCCGCCGCTCGAGCGGACGCATCTGAAAGACCCGGACGATCCGCGACTCATCCGCAAGGCCGAACGCGAGAAGGGCGAGCGCCCGGAGTTCGCGGTGATGACCGAGAGCGCCGACGCCGATCAGGACGGCGCGTTCGGCGAGGACGGCCTCGAAGGCGTCGACCTCGACAAGAACTTCCCGCACGAGTGGCCGGAGCACGCGGCGCACGCCGGGCCGTTCGCGCTGTCGGAGCCCGAGTCGCTCGCGCTCGTGCGATGGATGCTCGAACGATCCGACATCGCCGCGGTGCTCGTGTTCGGCCCGGGCGACAACCTCGTGAACGTTCCGGAAGCGGGGAAGAAGGCCCCGGCCGGCGCGCCGATCGGATTGATGCAGGAAGACCTCGCGTGGCACCAGGAGGCCGCGAAGAAGTTCACGAAGATCACGGGGATGAAGCACGCGAAGAAGCAGGACCAGAACGGGAGCTTTGCGGGTTGGGCGTACGCGCAGTTCGGCGTGCCCACGTTCGCGACGTGCGTGTGGGGCGGGCCTCCGGAGGCCGACGACAAGAAGGCGGCGTCGAGCCCGGCGTCGGCGCCGGACGGCGCGGCGTCGAAGCCGGAGAAAGACGGCAAGGACGGCAAAGACGCGAAGTCGGACGAGCGCAAGCGGAGCGATGACGAGAAGCGCGAGATCGCGACGATCGACGACGGAGTGAAGCGCGGCGGGTTCGTGCCGTACGCGCCGTTCCAGCACCCCACGCTCGGCCACTGCGAGATCGGCGGGCTCGTCCCCGGCTTCGCACAGGATGCGCCCGACTCCGAGCTCGATCGCCTCGCGAACGAGCAGACGCAGTTCGTGGTGAGCCTGATCGATCGCCTGCCGCGCGTCACGGTGCAGCCGGCGGTCGTGAAGAAGCTCGGCGACGGCGCGTGGCGCGTGTCGGTCGCGGTCGCGAACGACGGCGTCCTGCCGACCGCGTCGGCCGTCGGACTGGAAGTGCGGCGATTGCTGCCGACGGTGTTCCGCATCGAGGTGCCGGAAGCGGCGCTGCTCGGCGGCACGCGCCTGCAGCGCTCGCAGAAGATCGACGGCGGCGGCGGACGCGCGCGGGCCGAGTGGGTCGTCGCGGGAGCGGAAGGTTCGAGCGTGGAGATCACCGTGCGGTCCGCGTCGCTCGGCGAGCGCAAGATGAACGTCACGCTGTCGGAGACCGGCCGATGACCGCGCGATCGACTCGATCCTTCGTTCTCCCGCTCGCGCTGTCGCTCGGCGGGCTCGCGTTCTCCGGCGCCGCGCGCGCGGCCGACGCCGCCGGGCCGGAGCCGGAGTTCCGCTACGACCACTACTCGACCTACGAGGAGCTCGTGAAGTGCCTCGGCCAGATCGCGGCCGCGCACCCCGACCTCGTCACGCTGACGACGATCGGCAAGTCGCTCGAAGGCCGCGACCTCGTCGTCGCGATCGTCAACAACCCGAAGACCGGCTCCGATCGCGACAAGCCCGCGATGTGGATCGACGCCAACGTGCACGGCAACGAAGTGCAGGGCGGCGAGGTCGTGCTCTACACGGTCGATCAGCTCGCCAAGTCGTTCGGCAAGATCGGCCAGCTCACGAAGCTCCTCGACGAGAAGAGCTTCTACTGCCTCGTCTCGCAGAACCCCGACGGCCGCGACCGCTGGTTCGCGACGCCGAACAACTCGTCGAGCAGCCGCGCGAACGCACGCCCTGTCGACGACGACGACGACGGCCTCGTCGACGAGGACGGCCCGGACGATCTCGACGGCGACGGCTCGATCACGCAGATGTGGAAGCAGGATCCCGCCGGCCGCTGGATCCGCGACCCGAACGACCCGCGGATCTTCCGCCAGGTGAAGGACGACCAGAAGGGCGAGTGGACGCCGCTCGGCTCGGAAGGGATCGACAACGACGGCGACGGCCGCGTGAACGAGGATCCGCCGGGCGGCGACGACATGAACCGCAATTGGCCGTCGGACTGGCAACCGGATCACGTGCAGTTCGGCGCGGGGCCGTATCCGTTCTCGTCGCCGGAGACGCACGCGATCGGTGCGTTCATCCTCGACCATCCGAACATCGCGGCGGTGCAGAGCTACCACAACGCGGGCGGCATGATCCTGCGCGGCCCGGGCGCGGAGTCGGAGGGCGGCGCGTATCCGCAGCAGGACGTGCGGATGTATGACGCGATCGGTCAGCTCGGCGAGCAGCTCCTGCCCTACTACAAGTACATGATCATCTGGAAAGACCTGTACACGGTGCACGGCGGCTTCGTGAACTGGACCGCGGAAGGCCTCGGCATCGCGAGCTTCACGAACGAGATCTGGAACGAAGGGAAGTGGTTCCAGCGCGACGGCGCGTTCGACCCGGACAAGGCGTGGGTCGCGCGCGATCGCCTCGAGTTCGGCGCGAACTTCACGGACTACACGGAGCACGACCATCCGATCTACGGGAAGGTGCTGATCGGCGGGCCGACGAAGTACGGGTCGCGCGTGACGCCGACCTTCATGCTCGAGGAGGAGGCGCACCGCAACTTCGCGTTCTCGATGTTCCACGCCGGCGAGATGCCGGTGCTCGCGTTCACGCGGACCGAGGCGGTCGAAGTGTCCCCGGGGCTCACGCGCATCACGGTCGAGGTCGCGAACTCGAAGCTCGTCCCGACGCGGCTGCGCGTCGCGCAGGACCGCGGCATCGGGACGCCCGACCTGCTCACGTGCGAGACCGAGGGCGGCGCGCACGTCGTCGCCGGCGGACCAGTCGACCGGTTCGAGTCGAAGACGTTCGACCCGGTGCGCTTCGAGCCGGGGCGCCTGCGCGTCGATTCCGGAGTGCCCGGCCGCGGACGCCGCACGTTCCGCTTCCTGGTCAGCGGCGCGAAAGGCACGCACGTGACGCTGTACTATCGAGCGCAGAAAGCGCGGGCGATCGAGGCTGTCGTCAACCCGTGAAGTCGTCGGCGGCGAGCGAGTCGGCGAGCGCGATCGAATCCGCGCCGGCGACGTCGACCCGCACTTCCACCGGCCAGCGCACGGCGCGCAGGAACGTGCGGCCGTCGCGTGAGCGCCAGTAGTAGAGCGCCGCGACCTCGAACTCGCCGGGACCGTCGACGGCGACCGGCAGCACCGGGTCGACGCGGTTCCCCGGATCGGCGGCGAGGTCGACGTCGATCGCGCCGTGGACGCGCCGCGCGCGCAAACGCGACGGGCCGTCGCGCACCAGCTCCGCTCCGGGCGGGAGCGCCAGCGAGACGCGCACCAGCACGGTGCCGGGCATCACGGTCACGCGCGTCGCGGCGTGCGTGATCGTGCCGGCGAAGTCGGGAGGCGTCGGGTCGACCGCGGCGGAGGTCGCGCGTTCGAGCGCACAGCGCGGGATCGGGACGCCGCGCAGCCGCAGCGTGGAGACCGTCTGCGCGTCGAGGTCGATCACGCGGATGCGGTGGTTGCCGGTGTCGGCCACGTAGACGAGGCCGCTCGCGGCGGCGACGCCGCACGGCTCACGGAACGTCGCCTCTTCCGCCGGCCCGTCCTGTCCGCCCGCTGCACCGGTGCCGGCGACGGTCGAGACGCGGCCGCTCACCGTGTCGACCGAGCGCAGCTTGTGGTTGTACGTGTCGGCGACCAGCAGCACGCCCGCGCGCGCCGCGATCGCGGCGGGGTGCTGGAAGCGCCGGCCGAAACCCTTGCCGTCCTCGTCGCCGAAGTGGAAGAGATCGCGCGGATCGGGGCCGCCGCCCGCGATCGTGCCGACCTGGTCGAGGACGAGATCGAGAGCACGGATCGAGCTCGATTCGGAGTCGGCGACATGCAGGAGTCGGCCTTCGAGCGCGAGGCCCGTCGGTTCGGCGAACGCGGAGTCGGCGAAGTCGCCGTCGAGTCGCAGCGGCTCGCCGGTGCCGGCGAACGGCTCGATGCGATCCGCGGCGCGGTCGAGGCGCCAGAGCTGGTTCGTGCCCGCCATCGCGATCAACACCTGACCGCCCGAATGGACCGCGACGTCGAGCGGCGACGACAGGCTGGTCTCACGCGCGCGGCCTCCGGCGATCGCGGCGCTGCGTCCCGCCGCGCGCTTCGCACAGTTCCCATCGCCGGCGAGAGTCTCCACCGTGCCGCGGAGGAGATCGATCGCACGGATCGCGTGGTTGCCGGTGTCCGCGACCAGGAGCGACGCGCCGTCGAGCGCGAGGCCGTGGGGGCTCGCGAACTTCGCGGTGGCCGCGTCGCCGTCGGCAAGCCCGCGGAGCCCGCTGCCGAACGCGGTGAGGAACCGACCGTCGCGCGTCGTCACGAGCACGCGATGGTGGCCGGTGTCGGCGATGAACAAACGCTCTTCCGTCGCGATCACGCGCGCGGGGAATTCGAGCTCGAGCGCCGGCTCGCGGTCGCGCTCGAGGCGGAGCTGCAGCGGGCGCGGGTCGAGCTTAGCGGCGTGCTGATCGAGCGTGGTGCGGATGCGATCGCCGAGCGCCGCGCGCGAATCGGGGCCGTCGACGCGAGCGACGAGCGTCCCGTCCGGAGCGATCACCACCACGGTCGGCCACGCGCGCGCGCCGTAGCGTTGCCAGAGGTCGAGACCCTTGTCGATCACGACGGGATGGCGGATATCCAGGCGTAGCACCGCGGCGCGCACGTGGTCGAGTTCGGACTCGCGCTTGAACCGCGCCGTGTGGCAGCCGATCACCGCGACGGCGCGACCGGCGAACTCGCTCTCGATCGCGCGGAGATCGTCGGCGCGATTCACGCACTCGATCGCGCTCGTGGTCCAGAAGTGGAGGAGCACCACCTTGCCGCGCAGGTCGGACTTGAGCGAAAGCGGACGGGCGACGTTCAGCCACACGCGATCGGCGGGGAAGTCGGGCGCCGGACCGCGCGCCGCCGCCGTCGTCGGCGCGCGCGTGGCGCCGGTCGGATCGCCGGCGCGGTCACGGACGTGGGGGTCGTTCGTCGGGGGCGGGTTCATCCGTTCGGCGGTGTCGTCGAGCCGCGCGTTCCGCGCGGAATCCGGGCTCGGTTGACTCGGGTCCGAGGGCGCCTACAGTGACCTGCGCGACCCCTCACGTCAATCCGCGGACGCTTCCATGGACGAATACTCCGGTCTGCGCGTGCTGCGGAAGACCTATCCCGGCCTGCGCGAGCTGAAGATCGACGACCGCGGCCAGAAGGCGTTCGACGCGTTCTTCGCCGACTTCGAAGCGAAGCTCGCCGACGCGAAGGTCGACCGCAACGAGCTGGTGCGTCAGACGATCGCGGAGCTGTACCTCGGCGACCGCGCTTCGACCTGGCACGAGCGCGTCGAGTCGAGCAAGACGCCGCTCGTGGAACGCGCGCATCTGCTGTCGTTCGACCCGCGCAACGTCACGCTCGAGCCCGAGTACTACGCGGAGCTGGACGTCGCCAAGTACGCGCCCCGCAAGCCGCTCATCTGGCTGTGGAAGATGCTCGACCTCTCGCCGCTCGGGAACAACCTCGCGTTCGGGTTCCGCATGCG
>CAZBOK010000112.1:0-11955 GCA_964493525.1 uncultured Phycisphaeraceae bacterium
GCGTGCTCGCGGTGCGCGGCTTCGCGGTGCCGACCTGCAACGGCTCGTCGGCGACCTACGGCACGCCGACGGCCGGCTCGGGCGGGTTCGTCCCGCAGCTCGCGGTGCTCGGCACGCCGTGCGTCGGCAACGCGCTCTCCGCGCTGTCGCTCAGCCAAGCGCTCGGCGGCGCGCCGTGCGTGCTGCTCACCGGGTTCTCCCCGACGGCGATCCCCGCGCCGTTCTACGGCGGCACGATCTACGTCAACCAGACCCTCGTCAGCGGCTTCGGCATCCTCGGCACGCCGGGAACGCCGGGCGTCGGGTTCTTCATCGCGAACCTGCCGATCCCGAACGACCCGTTCCTGTCGGGCCTGAACATGTACCTACAGGCGCTGCTCGTCGATCCGGGCGCCGCGCGCGGCGTGTCGTTCACGAAGGGCCTGCAGGTCACGATCGGCTGATTCCGCGATCCAACCGTGGGAAAGGAGGGGCGCGTCGATCGAGATCGACGCGCCCCGTCCTCAGGCCCGCAGCCGCTGCGTGAGTTCGCGGGCCTTCATGATCAGGAATGCGGGGTCGAACGGCTTGTCGAGCACGGCGTTCGCGCCGGCGTCGAACGACGCTTCGACCGTCGCACCGTCGCCGAACGCCGTGATGAGGATGACCGGCGGCGGATCGGGCAGCGCGGTGATGACGCGCAACGCCTCGATCCCGCTCGCGCCCGGCATGTAGATGTCGGAGATCACGAGGTCGCAGCGCTCCCGCCGATCGCGGCCGGCGCGCACGCGCGTCTCTTCGAGCCGTCGCAACAGCTCGACGCCGTTCGCGCACAGGTCGACGTCGAAGCCGGAGTGCAGGAGGAGGAGCTCGAGGAGCCGGCGCATCTCGGCGTCGTCCTCGGCGAGCAGCACGCGCGGCGGCGGGCCGGTTTTCTGCCGTCGCGTTCGTTCGACTTCGGTGGCCGTGTTCATGACGTGCTCCGGGAGGCGGAAAGGAGCGGCCCTCCGGCCATGGGTGCCGGAGGGCCGGTCTGCGTCCGAAAGGATTCCGCGAGGCCGTGGAGGAACTGTCGTCGGGGTTGCTCAGGCCTTCGGTTTGGTCTCGCGCACCATCACGAGGGAGAGGGGGTGGGCGCCGGCCTTGGCGCCGGCGAGGAACGCGAAGACGCAACCGTCCGCGGGGAGATTCTCCTGCTGGGAGATCAGCACATCCTTGCCAGAACGCACTTCGATCGTGTGCTTGCCGGCGTCGAGCGTGATCGCGCCGTGCTTGCCGTGTTCGAGGCCCTGCGCCTTGTCGACCGGCTTGCCGTCGACGTAGGCGTCGGCGGCCGTCACGCCGTTCGCCATGTTGAAGAGCACGAGCCGTGACTTGCCGGTCACGAAGTCGCTCTCCACCGCCTCGACCGACTTCTTCTTGTCCCCGCCGTGCAGGACGAGGACGTACTTGTGGTCTTTCGCGAGATCGAGCGTCGTGTCGATCGCGCTCGCGCCGTTCTCGGTCACCGCGACCTTGAGCTTCGCGTCGGTCGTCGCCTCTCGCTTCGACACCTCGCCGAACGCGAGGTCCGACTCGACCTCCTTGCCGTTCAACGACACGTGAACTGCCTTCGAGTCGTGCAGGAGGTTGATGATCTTCACGACGACGTCGCCCGCCGACTTCACGGTGACCGCCGGCTGTTGCGCGGCGCCGCCGGCGGACGGAACGGTCGGCGTGTTCTTCCCGCCGGCCGGGATCGGCTTCTGATCCACCGTCCCGCCGCCGAGGAGGAACGTGGAGCCGAGGACCATCGCGATCAGGTTCGACATGATGGGACTCCGATTTCGGTTATGGATGGGCGCGCACCGAGCGGGCGCGCGTTCGATCGCGGAGTTGCAAGGCCCGCGCCAATCGCGCGGAGGTGAACGGCCGTGATTTGCGCCGCGATTCGCGCGCGCGACCGTGGCGTTTCGCCACGCCGCCCCGATCCGCCCCGGCCTCGTCCGCGCGTCGCGCGGCGAATCAGTCCGCCGAGATGCCGTAGCGCTCGAGCTTGCGGTAGAGCGTCTTCCGATCGAACCCGAGGATGCGCGCCGCGGCGGTCTTATTGCCGCCGACCGTCTTCATCACGTTCACGATGTACCGGCGCTCGAGCTCGTCCATCGGGACCAGCTCGCTCTCGTCGGAGCTGCGCAGCAGGATGCGGTCGTCCTCGAACGCGCGGATCTTCTCCGGCAGGTCGTCGACTCGAATGCGATCGCCGCTCGCCAGCGCGGCGGCGCGCTCCATCGCGTTGCGCAGCTCGCGCACGTTGCCCGGCCAGCGGTAGTCGAGCAGCTTGCGCGCCGCGGCTTCCGACAGCGACAGCCGCCGGCCGTCCGGGCGCGACGCCATGCGATCGAGGAACGACTGCGCCAGGATCAGCGCGTCGGAGCCCCGCACCCGCAGCGGCGGCAGGCTCACGTGGATCACGTTGATGCGGAACCAGAGGTCCTCGCGGAAGCGGCCTTCGGCGACCTCGCTCTCGAGGTCGCGGTGCGTCGCTGCGATCAGCCGGACGTCGAACGCCGCTTCCTGATCGCTCCCGACCGGGCGAGCGCGCCGTTCCTCGAGCGCGCGCAACAGCTTCGCCTGGACCATCGGCGGGCAATCGGCGATCTCGTCGAGGAGCAGCGTGCCGCCGTCGGCGGCGAACACGACGCCGCGCCGATCCTGCCGCGCGTCGGTGAACGCGCCCTTCACGTGTCCGAACAGCTCGCTCTCGAGCAGCGTCTCCGGCAGCGCCGCGCAGTTGATCGCGGCGAACGGCCCATCCTTGCGCTTGCTGCGGCGATGCAGGGCGCGCGCGATCATCTCCTTGCCGGTTCCGGTCTCGCCGGTGATCAGGACCGACGCGTCGGTGGCCGCGATGCGCTCGAGTTGCCGGTACAGGTCGAGCATCGGCGCGCTCTGGCCGAGGATCTCGTCGAACCGCTCCGCGCAGCGCACGGTCTCGGTGAGCATGCGCACCTCTGCGTGCAGTCCGCGGTGCTTCAGCGCGCGGTCGATCGCGAGCGCGAGGATGTCCATCTCGATCGGCTTCGTCACGAAGTCGAACGCGCCGGCGCGGATCGCGGCGATCGCGTTGTCGAGACTGCCGAAGCCCGTCATCACGACGACCGGCACGTCGGGGCGCGCGGCCGTGACGCGGCGGCAGAACTCGATGCCGTCCATGCCCGGCATGCGGAGGTCGGAGAGGACGACGTCGAACGGCTCGCGCGCGAGCGCGCCGAGGGCTGCATCCGCGCTCGGATGCAGCACGGCCTCGAGCCCGCGCTGGCGGAAGTCGTCCGCGATCGTCTCGCGCAACGCGGCGTCGTCGTCCGCGACCAGCACGCGCCCGCGAATCATGCGCGGCCTCGCGGGAGGAAGACGTCGAAGCGCGCGCCGCGTCCGGCATGGTCCGCGATCTCGATGAACCCGCCGTGGTCGTGCACGATCCCCTGCGCGATCGAGAGGCCGAGCCCGGTGCCCTTGCCGGTCTCCTTGGTGGTGAAGAACGGCTCGAACACGCGCTTCCGCACCGCCTCCGGAATGCCGGGTCCTTCGTCCGTCACCGAGATGAGCGCCCACTCGCGAACCGGCGTCGCGGTCCCGGCGTCGGTCCCCGGCGCGGGTCGGCGCGCGGTCGTCACGTTCACCGTCGCCGCGCCGCCGTCCGGCATCGCCTGCAGCGCGTTCACGAGGAGATTGATCAACACCTGCTGCAGTTGACCCGGATCCACCTCCGCGGTCACGCTCGCCGCCGTCGGATCGATCCGCGCCTCGGCGACGTGCCCGAGCGGCTTGATCAACTCGATCGCCTGCTGCGCGACCGCGCGCAGATCGGTCTCGCGGCGGCGCGGCTCGCTGCGGCGGGCGAAGTCGAGGATCTGCCGGATGATTCGGGTCATGCGCGCGACCTGCTCGCGGATCGTCGTCGCGCTCGCGGCGACCTCGCCCGGCGAAAGTCGTCCGCTCTCGATCAACCCGGCGCGGCCCGACACGACGTTCAATGGTGTGCCGAGCTCGTGCGCGATGCCGGACATCAACTGCCCGATCGTCTTCAGGCGGTCCGAGTGGCGGAGCTGTTCGATCGCGGCGACGCGGCGGTCGCTCTCGGCGCGGAACGCGCGCGCGCCGGCGTCGAGGCGCGCGGCCATCTCGTTGAGGGCGACCGCGAGGTCGGACAGCTCGTCGTGGCGCGCCGGCACCGGCGACGGCGCGAGGTCGCCGGCGCTGATGCGGCGCGTCTGCTCGATCAACTGCCGCAGCGGCGAGCCGACGAACCGGTAACCGAGCAACGAGACGAGCCCGGCGCCGCCGAGCAGGAGCGCGCCCGAAATGAGAGCGATGCGCAGCATCGTCGAGTTCCGGAACCGCTTCTGCGCGGACTGCTCCTGCTCCAGCTCGAGCGCGGTTCCCGGCTCGCCGCGGAGACCGAGCGGACGGTAGTAGTCGAGCTCACGCGGGCCGTCGCCCGTGCCGCGCTCGATGAACTGCTCGGACCCGGCCCTCGCTCGATCGAGCAACTCGAGCGGCGCGCGGGGCGCGAGCTCGGGCGGACTGTCCGGCTGCAGCCGGACCAGGCGCACGCTGATCGCGCCTTCGACGAGCGTCACGTCGCGGAGCAGCTCCAGGACCCGCGGCTCGCCGCCGCTGGCCCACGCCTCCTTCAGGAGCACCGCCAGCGCGCCGCCGAGCTGGCGCGCGCCGTTGCGCTGATCGTTCGAGTGCACTTCGTCCTGGCGCGTGACCGCGAGCACGCCGTCGATGATCAACAACACGATCACGCCGCCGACGATCCAGGCCACCAGACGAGCCGTGAGCCGCATGCCGGCACTGTAACGGAGGCGCTTCCTCACCCGCGGGCGCCGGGCACGTGGCCCCTGGGGCTGCGCGCCCCGCGCCCTTAAGATCCTGCGCTTCTTTTCGACGGTCGCCGGAGCGCGCGATGGACCTGAAGTTCGAACTCGACGGCGGCAAGACCGCCACCCTTCCGTCCGGCAGCCCCGCGCGCGAGCTGGTCCGCGCCGTGAAGGAGGCGTCGGGAGCGAAGAAGGTCTTCGCGCTGAAGATCGACGGCAAGATCGTCGACTTCCACACGCCGCTCCTCGCGGGCGGCAAGGCCGAGCCGGTCGTGCCGGGCACGCCGGACGCGCTCGAGGTGCTGCGCCACACCTGCGCGCACGTGCTCGCGCAGGCGGTCGCGCGGAAGTTCGGCAAGGACGCCGTCGAGTTCGCGATCGGCCCGGTGATCGACGACGGCTTCTACTACGACTTCGACGTCGACCGCCCGTTCACGACCGACGACATCGCCGGCTTCGAAGCGGAGATGGCGAAGATCGTGAAGGAAGACCTCGCGATCTCGCGCACCGAGGAGCCGACGAAGGAGGCCGCGCTCGCGCGCCTCGCCGCGTCGGGCCGCGCGAAGTTCAAGAGCGAGATCGTGCGCGAGCTGCCCTCGGACGCGCGGGTCTCCTTCTACACGCAGGGCGAATTCACCGACATGTGCCGCGGCCCGCACCTGCCGTCGACCGGCGCGATCGGCAACGGCTTCAAGCTGCTGTCCGTCGCGGGCGCGTACTGGCGCGGCGACGAGAAGCGCGAGTCGCTGCAGCGCATCTACGGCACCGCGTTCTCGACCAAGGCCGAGCTCGACGATTTCGTCCACCTGCGCGAGGAGGCGAAGCGCCGCGACCATCGCGTGCTCGGCCGCGAGCTCCAGTTGTTCACGTTCCCCGATGAATCGGTCGGCGCGCCGATCTGGCTGCCGAACGGGATGGTCGCGTGGCGCGCGCTCGAGACGATGATGCGCGAGAAGCTGAGCGCGCGCGGCTACGTCGAGGTGCGCACGCCGATCCTGCTCGACACCAGCGTGTGGCGCACGACCGGCCACATGTCGCACTACCGCGAGAACATGTTTTTCGTCGACCCGCGCGAAGAGATGAAGCGCGCCGATCCGAAGCCGACCGAGAAGCAGCTCGCGGAAGCGGACCCCGTCGTCGGCATGAAGCCGATGAACTGCCCCGGTTCCGCGATGGCGTACCGCACCGACATCCGCAGCTACCGCGATCTCCCGCTGCGTCTCGCCGAGTTCGGCAACTGCCATCGCAACGAGATGTCGGGCGTGATGTCGGGACTCACCCGCGTGCGCGCGTTCACGCAGGACGACGCGCACATCTACTGCACGCTCGAGCAGATGGACGCGGAGATGCTCTCGCTCGTCGAGTTCGTGCGCGAGGTCTACTCGCAGCTCGGGTTCGCCGAGATCCGCATGTACTTCGCGACGCGTCCGCCTTCGTCGACCGGCACCGACGAGATGTGGCAGCGCTCGGAAGCCGCGATCGAAGGCGTCTTGAAGAAGACCGGCTCGCCGTACCACCTCGACCCCGGCGGCGGTGCGTTCTACGGCCCGAAGATCGACTTCAAGGTGCTCGATTCGCTGAAGCGCGAGTGGCAGCTCGCGACGATCCAGGCCGACTTCGGCCTGGCCGAGAAGTTCGACCTGCATTACGTCGACAAGGACGGCACCCGCAAGCGGCCGGTCGTGATCCACCGCGCGATCCTCGGCTCGTTCGAGCGCATGTTCGGCATCCTCGTCGAGCACTGGGGCGGCGCGTTCCCCGCGTGGCTCTCGCCCGAGCAGGCGCGGCTCGTGCCGATTTCCGAGGAGCGTCACACCGACGCGTGCAAGAAGGCGCTCGCCGCGCTCACGCACGCGGGGCTGCGCGCGACCGCCGATCTGCGCAACCAGAAGATGGGCGCGAAGGTCCGCGAGGCGACGCTGCAGAAGGTGAACTACGTGCTCGTGATCGGCGACAAGGAGGCGGAGCTGGGCTCGGTCTCGGTGCGCCGCCGCGACGGCACGAACGTCGGCGTGATGAAGGTCGAGCGCTTCGTCGCGCTGCTCAAGACCGAATCCGAGAGCCGCTCCGCGACGCCGCTTCTGCAGCCGATCGAAGGCGGAGCGACGCCCGGCGCGACCTCCGAGAAGAGAGCCGCGACCGGCGACATGACCGCCGTGCGCCTCACCGGCCCGGGCGACGCGCAGCTCCTCTCCGACGTGAAGGTGCCCGAGCCGGGTCCGGGCGAAGTGCGCGTCCGCGTGCTCGCGTCCGGGATCTGCGGCACCGACAAGCACCTGTGCTCCGGCGATGCTTCGGTCGTCGAGAAGGCGAAGCCGCCGCGCACGCTCGGCCACGAGTTCTGCGGCGAGATCGAATCGGTCGGCCCCGGCGTCGCGGCCGAGTGGCGCACCGGCGACTACGTGACCGCCGAGATGCACGTCGTGTGCGGCACCTGTTACCAGTGCCGCACCGGCCAAGGTCACGTGTGCGAGAACACCGTCATCTGCGGCCTGCATCGCGACGGCTGCTTCGCGAACTTCGTCATCGTGCCGGCGTCGAACCTGATCCGCCTCGACCGCGCGTCGGTGCCGCTCAAGGTCGGCGCGTTCCTCGATGCGCTCGGCAACGCGGTGCACACCGCGTCGGCGACCGACGTCCCGGGCCGCTCGATCGCCGTGCTCGGCTACGGGCCGATCGGCGCGATGACCGCGGCCGTCGTCGAGTTCATGGGCGCCGCGCAGGTCTTCATCACCGAGGTGAATCCGTACAACCTGAACGAAGCGCGCCGCTGGGCCGCGATGAAGAACGCGGCGCACCCGCGCGGCCTAGAGCGAGTCGTCGTGCTCGACACCGGCAGCGCGGAGAAGCGCCAGGCCGCGCTCGCCGCCATCCAGGAGCGGACCGGCGGCGCCGGCGTCGACGCGGCGCTCGAGATCAGCGGGCACCCCGACGCGATCAACGACGGCATCGCGATGCTGCGCTGGGGCGGCGAGCTGGTCGAGCTCGGCATCGGCAAGGACAAGGCGGTCACCGTGCACGACTGGAACGGCGGCGTCGTGTTCAAGGGCCGCACGATCAAGGGGATCATCGGGCGGCGGATGTACGACACGTGGTACCGCATGCTCGGGCTCTTGAAGGCGGGGCTGTCGGTCGAGCACATCGTCACGCACGAGGCGAAGTTGTCGGACTTCAACGACGCGATGGGGAAGTTCCGACGCAACGAGACGATGAAGGTGGTGCTGTATCCGTGATGGCGGAGCGGCATCGTTCCTGACGTCGCTCGCGCTCGCGGGAACACTGGCGGCTTGCTCGGCGCGGACGGGAGAGGCGAGTCGGGTCGTCTCGTTCCGCGCGACGGATGGGGTCGAGCTGCGCGGCGAGCTGTCGGGAGCCGGGGGGCGCGGCGTCGTGCTCGCCCACGGCGCGAAGTACCACCGCGACTCGTGGGCGCCGCTGGCGCGCGAGCTGGTCGAGCGCGGGTTCCGCGTGCTCGCGATCGATTTCCGGTACGAGGACGATCCCGACGCTCCGCTCGACGCGGCGGTGCCCGCGCTCGAACGCGACGTGCTCGGCGCCGTCCGCTTCCTGCGTGCCGACGGCGCGACTTCGGTGTCCGTCGTCGGCGCTTCGCTCGGCGGGTTCGCGGCCGGCAACGCCGCGTGCACCTGCGACGACGGCGAGATCGAACGCGTCGTGCTCCTCGCGCACGCGCCGATCGACGCGCCGGCGCGGCTGAAGGGTCGCAAGCTGTTCGTCGTCGCTCGGGATGACCCGGGGCCGGACGGCGCGCCGCGGCTCGACCGCATCCGCGAGCAGTTCGGCGCCGCGAGCGAACCGAAGCAGCTCCTCGTCCTCGACGGATCGGCGCACGCGCAGGCGCTCTTCGACACCGACCAGAGCCGGCGACTGACCGACGCGATCGCCGCGTTCCTCGCGGCGCCCTGAACCCGCGGGTTTTTCCCTGTCGGCCGCGGCGGCGCGCGTCGCCTCGAACCGCATCGGTCGCCGCCAATCCGGCGGCGGCGAAACCGGTTCGGGAGCATCGTCATGAAGTTCGTTCCGTTCGCGCTCGTCGCGTCCGTCTTCGTCCCCGCCTCGTTCGCCGCGGAGTTCCCGGCGAACCAGCTGTTCGTCGCGACGAAGAGCGGCAACTCGGTCGTCGGGTTCGAGCCGACTTCCGCGGCGCCGTTCTATGCCGCATCGGGGCTCGCCGCGTTCGGCCAACCGCCGGGCGACGTCGCGTTCGGACCGGACGGTCGGATGTACGTGAGCTCGGGCACGGCCGTGCGCGTGTTCGATCCCGCGGGCACGCTGCTCGACACGATCACCGGCGGCGGTCTCATCGGCGCGTCGGGTCTCGCGTTCGGTCCGGGCGGCGACCTCTTCGTCGTGTCGAACGTCAACGACCTCGTGATCCGCTTCAAGCACAACGGCACCGCGTGGCAGTTCCGCTCGTCGTTCGAGGCGATCGCCTCCGACCCGCATGGCATCGCGATCGATCCGGCCGGCTCGGTGTGGGTGTCCGACTCCGCGAACGGCAAGCTGTACGAGTTCGACGAGGCGGGCACGCCGGTGCGCTCCTTCAGCACCGGCAACGCCGCCGACCAGCCGCACGGGATCGCGTTCGGTCCGTTCGGCCACCTCTATGTCGCGATGGCATCGTCCGTCGCGGGTGAGTTCTCTCACGTCGACCGCGTGTTCGAGTTCATCTCGACCGGCGTGAAGGTGAACGAATACGGCGCGGGCTCCGGGCTCGATCACCCGCACTTCCTCGCCTTCGGACCGAACGGCAACCTGTTCGTGACGTCGAACACGAGCGGCGAGGTCTTCGAGTTCGATCGCACGACGCACGCGAAGGTCACGCAGTTCGGCGCGGGCTCGCTCAACTTCGCGGAAGGCCTCGCGTTCGTGCCGCAGCGCTTCAAGGCGACGCTGACCGGGAAGCTTGCCGCCGACAACTCCGCCGTGCACACGCAAAAGGAAAAGGTGGTGCTCAACATCGCGCCGGGCTCGCGGACGATGAGCGTGCTGTTCACCGACGTCGACGCGAACGGCGAAGGCTACTTCGCGCACTTCTTCCAGACCGCGCTGGTGACGCACGGCTTCGAGTCAGCGGAGGACGACGACGCCCGCGTGCGCGTGTTCGGCGGCGCACAGACCGAGAACTTCGTCGCCGGAGTCGGCTCGATCTCGCTCACGCTCAAGGGGAAGATCGACGCGTTCGGCGACTTCAACGTGAAGCACGCGATCGGCGCGGTCAGCCGCCACGGCGCGTCCGGCGGCTACTCGGCCGCGATCGACGTGCTGAAGCCGTTGAACGCGCCGTGACGCGAAGTCACTTCCCGATCGTCGCCGTCGTCTCCCACTTCACGACGCCGGCGCGGTCGAGGGCGCGAACGCGATAGTTCCCCGCGCGCAAGAGCAGCGGTTTCATCCGCTCGCCCTTGCGCGCGATCACTTGGTCGGCGGGCACGGCGGAATCGTCTTCGCCCGAGAACAGCGCCTGCACGATCACCGGCTCGTCGAGCGCGTCGACATCGAGCTCCGGCCAGAACGGCTCTCGGAGTCCGCCGCACGAGAGGAACGCGGGACGATCCTCGACGAACCGCAGCGGCGGCTGGAAGACGAACAGGTCGATCGATCCGGGCAGCGCCGAGAAGCACGCGCCGTCCGCGCCGACGAGGACGACCGGCTCGTCCTTCACGAGCCCCGCGTCGACCGCCGCTCGCCACGCCGGGTGCGCGTCCGCGCGGCGCGACGGATCGACGAGCACGAACAGGTCGACCGTCAGCGGGTCGACGCTCGTGAGCTGCTTGAAGATGCCGGCCATCGGCGTCCACTCGCCGCCCTCTGCCTCCGAGATGTGGTGGCGCCCGGCGAACACGACGACGCGGGCGCTCGGGTCCGCGAGCAGCTTCGCGAGGTTCTCCGCCTGGCTGCGCTCGCGGCGATTCGTGGGATCGGTCGGGCTCTTGTCGTCGGGGCGCGGGCGAGAGACCTCGTCGTCCGCCTCGTACTTCGCGATGTGGAAGCCGAGCGCGACCGCGCGGCGCAGCAGGTCGCCGTACACCGGGTCGCGCGAATACGTGCCGCCGTCGACCGTCGGCCAGCCGCGTTTCTCGAGCGCCGCGTCCTCGGCGAGCGTCTCGCACGCGAGGTGAGTGAACCCATCCTTGCGAAGGCCCTCGAGCACGCGGTGCAGGAACGCGCGCTGCTCCGAAGAGCGGTGCTCCTCGTCGAACATCACGACGCGCCGGCCGTGCGCGGCCGCGAGGATCTTCGCGACCGCGGGTTTCGCGGTGAACGACGAGAGGTCCGGCGCCGCCGACTTCCCGCGACCGCCGCCGAACTGCGCCATCATCCGCGCATCGCGCTCGCGCGCGGCCGCGTGCTCGCCGACGTAGTTCAGGACGGTGCCGAGGATGTCGGGCACGATCCACTTCATCTCGCCGAGCGATTCCCACTCCGGCTCGCGCGCCAGCAGATCGAGCGTCGACGGCAGGTAAGCCTTGTTGCCGAGCCGCGAGAACGGCTCCGACGACAGCAGGAGCGGCCACGGGCGTTGCGGCGGCGCGACGTCCTCGGGGCGCGCGCCGGCGACGAGAGTGAGCAGGACGATCGTGGGGAGGAAAGCGTTCATCGCGACGCGGGTCCGTGGAGTTCTCGGCGCGGCGCGGCGGAGTACGCAGCGAGTTCGCCGTCCGTTTGGCGCATGGCCCGCGCGAGCGCGCCCGGGCCGTGGACGCCGGTCGCGCCAGCCGATACCGTCCCTCCTCCTCGCACGGACGGAGCCGCACCATGTTCCGAGACTCGACCCGCGAACGCATCGAAGCCACGCTCTCGCAGATCCGCGCCGACGGCGTGTTCAAGTCGGAGCGAGTGATCGAATCGAAGCAAGGCGCGCGCATCCGCGTGAACGGGCGCGAGGCGCTGAACTTCTGCGCGAACAACTACCTCGGCCTCTCGTCGCACCCCGACCTGATCGCGGCCGCGCACAAGACGCTCGACGCGCGCGGCTACGGCCTGTCGTCGGTCCGCTTCATCTGCGGCACGCAGGACCTGCACAAGGACCTCGAGAAGCGGATCTCCGCGTTCCTCGGCACCGACGACACGATCCTCTACACGT
>CAZBOK010000113.1:0-11919 GCA_964493525.1 uncultured Phycisphaeraceae bacterium
CATGCCGAGGCCGGTGTCGGTGATCGCGAGGCGGACGAACCGCCCGGGGCGACCGCCGGGATGCTGGCTCGCGACGGCTTCGTCCCATTCGACGTTCGAGGTCGCGATCGTGATGCGGCCGCCGGTCGGCATCGCGTCGCGCGCGTTGACCGTCAGGTTCATCACGACCTGCTCGACGTGGATCGGATCCGCGCGCACGCGGCCGAGGCCGGCGTCGAGCAGGAGCACGAGATCCACGTCGGCGCCGAGCAACTGGCGAAGGATCGGATCGAGTCCCGTCACCACGCCGTTCAGGTCGACGATCCGCGGCTGGAACGTCTGCCGGCGACCGAACGCGAGCAGTTGGCGCGTGAGCGCGCTCGCCCGCGAGGCGGCGCGCGCGATCTCGTCGACGGCGGCGCGCGACTCGGTGCCGTCCTGCAGATCGGCGCGCAGCATCTCGCAGAAGCCGATGATCACCGTGAGCAGGTTGTTGAAGTCGTGCGCGACTCCGCCGGCAAGCCGCGCGACGGCCTCGAGACGTTGCGCGTGGACGAGCTGTTCCTCGCTCTCGCGGAGCCGCGCCTCACGCACGCGATCGATCGCTTCCAGCTCGCGGTACTCGCGCTCGAGCCGGTCGCTCTTCTGGCGAGCGCGTTGCAACGCGCGCCCGACCAGCACCATCGCCGAGACGACGAGGAGCGCGAGGACGGCGCCCGCGACTCCGATCTCGATCGCGAGCCAGCGCTCGGTCCACCGGACGCTCGCGATCGTGCGGGCGGTGCCGACGACCCAGTAAGCATCGTTCACGGCGAACGGACGGAATCCGGCGCGCACGGCTTCTTTCGTGAAGGCGTCGACGACGTCCGACGAGCACGCTTCGCCGGAGCGCGCGCGCTTCACGAGCTCGTCGCCTGCGTACGCGCCGATGCGCCCGTCTTCGTCGAGCGTCGCGGCGTCGTCGCGATCGAGCCGCGAATGCGCGGCGATGCGGCCGTCGTGATCGAGGAGCACGGCGATCCGGTCGGCGTCCGGCGCGATGCTCCGGATGATCTCCGAGAGAGTCTCGAGGTCGATCTGCGCGACGAGGATCGCGATCTCCTTCCCCGTCGCGTCGCTCACCGGAGTCGCGACCGCGACGACGAGGCGGCGCGGCTCGGCGAGACGGCGATACACGCTGGACACGTACGGCGCGATCCCGCGCCGCACTCCGCGGTACCAGTCGCGATCGGTGAACGCGCGCCCTTCGCTCTCCGGCGCGTGCGGGGCATCGCTCCAGATCATCGCGCCCGGATCCGTGAGAAACGCGCGCTCGACGTTCGGCTCGGAGGCGATCAGCCGGCCGAGCCGGGCCCGCGCTCCTTCGACGTCGTGACGCTCCACCGTCGCGATGAGGGCCGGATCGGCGGCCGCTCCCGCGACCGCCTGCTCGAGCTGCTTGAGCGCACCGGAGAGCAGCTCGACCGCGATCGACCGCGCGGTCTCGTCCTGCTGCAAGAGGAGCGATCGCACCGTCTCGGTCGCCACGCGGAACGCGAACACGCCGAAGATCGCGACGGAGAACAGGCCGCCCAGGACGAGCAGCCAGAGCGGCAGCCGCGCGCGTCGATCGCGGCTCACGCGCGCGCCTCGATGCGGTCAGTCGAAACGGACACGCACGAACCGCGGGAAGTAGATCGAGTCGTCGCGGACGAGCTCGGCGAAGTCGAAGCTGTTCGTCGCATAGGTGAGCACGAGATCGCCGCCGAGCAGCTCGGGGTGTGCTTTGCCGGCATAGATCAGCACGTTTGGGCGGCGCTTCTCGGGCGGCGAGTACACCACGGATCCCGCGGTCCACGGACCGGCCCAATCGGGCGCGGTGCGGCGCATCAGGTCCGCGGCGCCGAAGCCCGTGGCCTGGAACTCGAGCCACGAACCGGTGCGCTCGTCCCGATGCACCGTGAACTCGGTCGCGCCGTCGGTGAACAACACCGTCGGCGGCGGCGCGCCGCGATCGCCCTGCCGCACGAATCCGTCCGCACCGGCCCACCACTGCGGGTCATCGAAGCGACCCGCGCGAACGTCGTTCAGCGCGAATCGCGTCACGAACACGTCGTGCGCGCCGCCCGGTTCGCGCGCGCCGAACGCGAGCAGGAACTCTCCGTCCACGAGCAACGTGCCGGAGCCGACCACGACGCCCCACGGGTTTTGGGGAAGTCGATGCCGCTCGACGCGCCAGCCTTCCGGGGCGTCGTCGGGGTTCGTGACGATCGCGGCGTCCGAGCCGATCACCTCGAAGCCGAGCCCGGTCTTCACGGCCCGCACGCGCATCAGGAACACGACGAGCGCGTCGCCGACACGGAGGCCGCCGCCGGGCCAGAACCACTGATCGCCGTCGTCCGCGAAGAACGATGCGGGTTTCCCGGCGGAGGTCGCGAAGTGGAAGTCGATCGCGGCGCAGGACGGGTCCCGTCCGTGCTGGATCGCGATGCTGTTCCTCACCATCGTGGAACCGGCGCGCCGGCGGCTCGCGGTCGGGTCGATGAACGTGTCGGCGAAGAGCCACAGCACGCGCGAACCGCCGAGGTCGACCGTGTACGCGTCGTCGGCGCCCATCCAGCGCGGGTCGGCGCGGAACGCGCGATCGGCCTCCGGCCACGGCTCGGCGACGAAGCGCGGTTCCCGCGTCGCCACGCGGCAGCCGGCGGCGACCGAGAGCGCGAGGAGCCCGATCCGCGCGGCTCCGAGCATCGATCGAGGGGGCACCCCGCGAGCGTAGCGAGCCGCGGTCTTGACCGGTTCTTCAAGAACGCTTGTTCGCGCGGCGATCCCGCCCCCATACTGTCCGCGCTCGATGGCAACTCTCATCGGCACGAACTCGACGGTTCCCACACGGACCCAGATGAAGCGACCGAGAATCCTGGTGGTCGATGACGAGGAAGATCTCGTCAAGCTGATGCAGCACCACCTGCAGCGCGAGCACTACGAGGTCGTCACGGCGTTCGACGGCGAGTCGGCGCTGAAGGCGGCGAAGGAGAAAGTGCCCGACCTCGTGATCCTCGACCTGATGCTGCCCGGCATGGACGGCCTCGAGGTCTGCCGGCGCTTGAAGAGCGATCCGCGCACCGCGCAGGTTCCGATCATCATGGCGACGGCGAAGGCCGAGGAAGCGGACGCCGTGATCGGCCTCGCGCAGGGCGCGGACGACTACATCCGCAAGCCGCTGCAGCTCCGCGAGCTGGTGGCGCGCGTCGGCGTGCGACTGCGCGCCGCGGAAGAGCGCGCGACGAGCGACGAGCGGAAGGTCGTGCGCTTCGGCGACCTCGTCATCGACGCCGTGAAGCACGAGGTGTCGCTGAAGGACAAACCGCTCAAGCTCACGATGACGGAGTTCCGCCTGCTGCGGCATCTCGCCACCAACCCGGGGCGCGCGTTCACGCGAAACGACCTGCTCGATTCCGCGGTGGCGCCGGACGCGATCGTCATCGATCGCAACGTGGACGTCCACGTCGCGACGCTGCGAAAGAAGCTGGGACCGTACGGCAGGCACATCCTGACCATTCGCGGGCTCGGGTATAAGTTCCGAGAGCACCCGAACGCCCCGGATTGATCGGCCGCGCCGCCCAGATTGTTCAGATCCCTCCAGACCCGCGTCTTCCTCACGTTCGCATTGCTCCTCGTGATCGCCGAGATCCTCGGCCTCACCTGGGGCGCGCAGCGATTGCATGAGCTGAACTCGCGCGAGGTCGAGCGCCGGCTGGCGACCGCGACCGTCCTGCTCGCCGAAGACGGCGCCCACGCGCTCGTCGAGCCCGCGTTCGTCGCGGAGTTCGCGACGCGCATCGCGAAGCTGGCGGAATCGGATCATCTGCGCGTGACGCTGATCCGCGCGGACGGCGAGGTGATCGCGGACAACGAGTCGCCGCTGCCGATCTCGAACCACGGGAGCCGTCCGGAAGTCGAGGCCGCGCGCGCGAACGGCAACGGCACGGATCGCCGCCGCAGCACGACGACGGGCGAGCCGTTCTACTACTTCGCGCGCCGCCTCGACCGCGACGGCAAGACGCTCGGCTACGTGCGCGCGGCGGCGCCCTTGGCGGAGATCGACCGCTCGGTCGCGGAGATGCGGACGACGCTCGCGCTCGGCGGGCTCGCGACGCTCGTGCTCGGGCTGGTCGGCGCCGCGTTCGTCGCGCGCTGGCTCGCGCGGCCGCTCGAACAGATCCAGACCGCCGCGGAGCGGATCGCGGCGGGCGACCTCGCCGTCGCGACGCGCGTGCACGGCCCGGTCGAAGCGGAGCGGCTAGCGGGCGCGATCCACCGGATGGCGGAGCAACTCGCGCAACGCTTCGAGGCCGTCGAGCGCGCGCGCCACGAAATCGAGGCGATCCTCGCTTCGATGGCGGAGGGCGTGATCGCGGTCGATCGCGACGAGCGCACGCTCCTGATGAACTCCGCGGCCGCACGCTTCCTGGGGATCCCTGCGCCGCTCCCCGTCGGAACGCCGCTTTGGCAAGCGGTGCGCTTCCCCGAGCTCGAAGCCGCGCTGCGATCGGTCCTGTCCGGCGCGCCGGAAGCGCGGGGCGATGCGCGCTCGCCCGGCGACGGCACCTCGGTGTTGACGATCTCGGTGACGCCGGTCGCCCCGTCGCTCGGCGCCGTCGCGCTGATCTCCGATGTGACGAAGCTGCGGCGGCTCGAGCAGGTGCGGATCGACTTCGTCGCGAACGTCTCGCACGAGCTGCGCACTCCGCTCGCCGCGGTGCTCGGCGCGATCGAGACGCTCTCGGATGCATCGGTCACCGACGACGACCGCGTGCGCTTCCTCGACATCGCCCAACGCAACTCGGTGCGCCTCAAGGCGATCGTCGACGACCTTCTCGAGCTCTCGCGCATCGAAGCCGAAGGCGACCGCCTGCAGCTCGAACCGCTGCGCCTCGACGAACCGGTCACGAACGCCGCCGCGGCGCTGCGCGGCGCGGCGGCGAGCAAGGGAGTGCGCCTCGAGATCGAGCCGTCGCCGAACCTGATCGTGAGCGGCAACGAGAAGCGGCTCGAGCAGGTGTTCACGAACCTCATCGAGAACGCGATCAAGTACACGCCGACCGGCGGTCGCATCTCGGTGCGCTCGCGCGGCGAGAACGGCTCGGCGGTCGTCGACGTCGAGGACACCGGCATCGGCATCCCTCCGGAGGCACTGCCGCGAGTGTTCGAGCGGTTCTTCCGCGTCGACAAATCGCGCTCGCGGGAGATGGGCGGCACCGGCCTCGGCCTGGCGATCGTCAAGCACTCGGTCCGCGCGCACGGCGGCAAGGTCGTCGTCACCAGCGAGCTCGGCAAGGGATCGACGTTCTCGGTGCGGCTGCCACTCGCGGAGCTCGACACCGCGAGCTGACGCCCTCCGTCGATTGACCGCGCGCCGACCCGTTCTTTACGGGATCTTCACCTTCGATGGCGACCGTGTGCGGCACCCACCGCCCCCACCGGACCGCCGCGTGATCACGACCAAGGCCATCGAATCGAGCGTCCCGCCGCGCGAGTCCCTCGGCACGTCGTCGCGCGCCCAGATCGACCTGCGGCCCGGCTCCGTCGGCCGCGACGGCGCCGCGTCGAGCGCGCGCAAGAACCGCCTCGCCCCCGAGCGCGATGCGGACGCCGCCGCGAAGATCCAGGTCGACGGGCTGTCGCTCTGGTACGGGCCGAAGCAGGCGCTCTTCGACGTGTCGCTGCGCGCCGCGGCCGGCTCGGTCACCGCGTTCATCGGCCCCTCCGGCTGCGGCAAGTCGACCTTCCTGCGCTGCATCAACCGCATGAACGACGTCGTCGACGGCGTGCGCCTCGAAGGCACGGTCGCGCTCGACGGGCAGGACGTGTACCACCGCGACGTCGAGGTCGAGATCCTCCGCCGCCGCGTCGGCATGGTCTTCCAGAAGTCGAACCCGTTCCCGAAGTCGATCTTCGAGAACGTCGCCTACGGCCCGCGCATCCAGGGCATCAAGGACAAGGCGCTCCTCGAGGAGATCGTCGAGTCGAGCCTGCGGCGCGCGGCGCTGTGGGACGAGGTGAAGGATCGGCTGAAGGACAACGCACTCGGCCTGTCGGGCGGCCAGCAGCAGCGCGTGTGCATCGCGCGCGCGCTCGCGACGAGCCCCGAAGTGCTGCTGATGGACGAGCCCGCGTCCGCGCTCGATCCGATCTCCACCGGCAAGATCGAGGACCTCATCCACGATCTCAAGGGCCGCTACACGATCGTGATCGTGACCCACAACATGCAGCAGGCGGCGCGCGTGTCCGACCGGACCGCGTTCTTCCTGAACGGCGTGCTCGTCGAGGAAGGCCTCACCGAGCGCATCTTCACCAACCCCGAACGCAAAGAGACCGAGGACTACGTCACCGGTCGATTCGGTTGATCCGACCAGATTTCGCTTCGCTCCCGAAGGGAAGGAAACCCATGTCCAAGTCCGTCAGCACCCGCTCGTACCTGTCGGCGCTCGCGCTCGCCGCGCTCGTCGTCGCCCCCGTCACCTCGCTCGCGCGCTGCGGAGGCGATGACGTCGTCGCTCCGCTGCCGGCCTACGCGAAGTCCGACGCGAAGATCGCCGGCACGCTGAACAGCGTCGGCTCGGACACGATGAACAACCTGATGACGCTGTGGTCCGAGGCGTTCAAGAAGCAGTACCCCGACGTCGTGATCCAGGTCGAGGGCAAGGGCTCCGCCACCGCGCCGCCCGCGTTGATCCAGGGCGTCTCGCAGTTCGGCCCGATGTCGCGCGACATGAAGAGCGACGAGATCGACCTCTTCCAGAAGAAGAACGGGTACAAGCCGACGCGCGTGCGCGTGTCGCTCGACGCGGTCGCGATCTGGGTGAACAAGGACAACCCGGTGCAGTCGCTCACGCTCGAGCAGATCGACGCGATGTTCAGCAAGACGCGCAAGCGCGGCTTCCCGCGCGACCTCGCGGTGTGGGGCGACATCGGTCTCACCGGCGACTGGGCGAAGAAGCCGATCTCGCTGTTCGGCCGCAACTCGGCGTCGGGCACCTACGGGTTCTTCAAGGAGCACGTGCTCTCGAAGGGCGACTACAAGGACACCGTCAAGGAAGCGCCCGGCTCGTCGAGCGTGGTGCAGGGCGTCGCGGAAGATCCGAACGCGATCGGGTACTCGGGCATCGGCTACCGCACGCCGAACGTCCGCGCGGTCCCGGTGCGCACGACCGGCAGCGGCCAGCCGTTCGAGCCGACCAACGAGAACGTGATCTCCGGCGACTACCCGCTCAGCCGCTACCTGCAGATCTACGTGAACAAGGCGCCGGGCAAGCCGCTCGACCCCGCCGTGCGCGAGTTCCTCGCGTTCGTGCTGTCGAAGGAAGGCCAGGAGATCGTCGAGAAGGACGGATACATCCCGTTGCCGGGTGAGATCGCGGCGGCGGAGCGGAAGCTGTTGGATTGAGCGCGAACGGACCCGCCACACCGCGCGCGCCATCCGCGGCGACGCGCATCCCCGCGGATCTGTTCGGAGACACGCCGAGAGCGCGCGCCCGCGTCACGCGGCTGCGCGCTCTCGATCGTGTGATCTCCGCGCTGATCACCGTCGGAGGCATCGCGATCATCCTCGCGGTGCTCGGGATCTTCGTGTTCGTCGTGAAGGAAGCGATCCCGGTCCTCCTTCCCGCGCGCGTCGCGAGCGCGCCCGACGGGCCGCGCGGCACTCCGGCCGGGCGGCCGCTCGCCGTCGGCGAAGGCGAGCATCGGGAAGTCGGCTGGATCGCGTCGAGCCAGGGCTTCGTGCGACTGATCGACTTCAAAGGCGGTCGCGTGATCGAGGACGTGCCGCTCGAATCGCTCGGGAGCGCGACGGTCACCTGCGGCGCGCGCGCCGCGATCGCCGATGTCGCGGCGTACGGGACGAGCGACGGGCGCGTGTTGGTGGCGGGCATCCACTACACCGAGGTGTTCGCCGACGGTCGCCGCAGCGGCGAGGAGATCGCGGTCGACCGGCAGTTCGAGTTCACGCTGCCGTGCGGCGGACGCCCGCTCGGGCGCGTCGCGGTCGTGTCGACGGAGGACGCGACGACCGTGGTCGGCGCCGGTGACGGGTTCGTCGCGGTCGCGACGCGCAGAGCGACGGCGGCGCGCGCGAAGACCGCCGATCTCTCGGCGCTCGTCCCGGACGCGAAGATCACCGCGCTCGCGCTCGACGAGACGGCGCAGAACCTCGTGCTCGGCGATGCGACCGGCGGCATCTACCGCATCGAGCTCGCCGGCGTCGACGGCCGCGTCGCCGAGCATCGCGACGCCGGACGCCAGGCGATCACCGCGCTCGCGTTCGTGCTCGGGTCGCAGACGCTGCTCGTGGGCGACGCGGGCGGAAACGCGTCCGGCTGGCAAGGGATCCGCTCCGGCGAGAACGGCGACCGCACGCTGACGCGCGTCCGCGCGTTCGATCCGATGCCGGCGGCGATCACGGCGTTCGCGCCGTCCGCGCGCAACAAGTCGTTCCTGATCGTCGATCGATCGGGTGGCGTCCGCCTCGATCACTCCACGACCGAGCGCACGCTCGCGTCGCTCGAGACGGGGTCGCCGGGCGGCGAAGTCGGCGCGGTCGCGATCGCTCCGCGCGGCAACGGGACGCTGGTGGCGGACGAGTCCGGTCTCGTGCATCGCGAGGATCTCTCCGCGCCGCACCCCGAGACCACGCTGCGGTCGCTGTTCCTGCCGATGCTCTACGAGGGCTACGACCGCCCCGAGTTCGTCTGGCAGTCGAGCGGCGGCACCGACGACTTCGAGCCGAAGTTCTCGCTCGTGCCGCTGATCTTCGGATCGTTGAAGGGCGTCTTCTACGCGATGCTCTTCTCCGCCCCGCTCGCGATCCTCGCGGCGCTCTACACCAGCCAGTTCGCGTCGGGACGCCTGCGCGGCATCGTGAAGCCGACCGTCGAGCTGCTCGGCGCGATGCCCTCCGTCGTCGTCGGATTCCTCGCCGGTCTCTGGCTCGCGCCCACCGTCGATCGCAACCTCGCGGGCTCCGCGCTCCTGTGCGTGCTGCTGCCGGCGTTCGTGCTGATCGCGTTCGTCGTGCTGCGCCTCCTCCCGGCGACGTCGCGGCGGCGACTCGTGTTCGGGAAGGAGCTGCCCTACCTCGTGCCGTTCCTGATCGGCGGCGGCATCGCGGCGATCCTGCTCGCGCCGTCGCTCGAGAGCTCGCTGTTCCCGGACCACGGCGGCTCGCTGCGCCGCTTCCTCACCGAGGCGCTCGGTTTCGCCTACGACCCGCGCAACGCGATCATCGTCGGCATCGCGCTCGGCGTCGCCGTCATCCCGATCATCTTCACCGTCAGCGAGGACGCGTTGTCGAACGTGCCCGTGGCGTTGCGAGCCGCGAGCGCGGCGCTCGGCGCGAGCCGCTGGCAGACGGCGATCCGCCTCGTGCTGCCGGCCGCGAGCCCCGGCGTGTTCGCCGCATTGATGCTCGGGTTCGGACGCGCGATCGGCGAGACGATGATCGTCGTGATGGCGGCCGGAAACACGCCGATCCTCGATCCGTCTCCCTTCAACGGGATGCGCACGATCTCCGCGTGCATCGCGACCGAGATCCCCGAGGCCGAGGTCGGCGGATCGCTCTACCGCGTCCTGTTCCTCGCCGGCGCGATCCTGTTCGCGTTCGCGTTCGTCTGCAACACCGCGGCCGAGTCGATCGGCACGCGGCTGCGCAAGAGGTACGCGCGATGGTGAACTCCTCCGGCGCCACCGGCGTCCCGCTCTCGAAGGGCGAGTCGCGCGTGCTGTTCACCGGCGGAGCGCTGCTCGCCGTGATCGGCCTCGTCGTGACGATCATCACGCTCCTCCTCGTGAAAGGGCTCTCCGGGTTCTGGCCGTCGCCCTTGTGGCGCGTCACGACCAAGGACGGTGCGACGCTCATCGGGATGAAGTGGCGTGACGAGGAGATTCCGCGCAGCGCGGAAGACCGCGCCGCCGGCTCGTCGGTGCGCCACCGGACGCTGTACCGCGTCGGACCGCCGCGCGACCTCGGCACCGACTTCGTCTGGGTCGACGACGACGCCGTGGTCGAGGAGACGCGTCCAGACGACGCGACGCTCGTCGAGCGGACGGAGTGGGGCACGGCGATCGGCATCGTGAAGGACGGCGCGCCCGACGTGCTGCAGCTCGCGAACGGCAAGGAGATCGCGCTCGACCCCGCCGTCGTCGTGCGCCGAGTGCAGCCGAACCGCCTCTCGGTCTTCGGGAGGCTCGGCGTGTGGTGTTCGCGCGCGCTCGAGTTCGTGAGCACGTCGCCGCGCGAGTCGAACACCGAGGGCGGGATCTGGCCAGCGATCATGGGCACCGTGCTGCTCGTCCTCCTGATGACGATCGCCGTCGTCCCCCTCGGCGTGATCGCCGCGCTCTACCTGAACGAGTACGCGCGCCAGGGCGTGCTCCTCCGCTTCGTGCGGCTCGCGGTGTCGAACCTCGCGGGCGTGCCGAGCATCGTGTTCGGGATGTTCGGGCTCGCGTTCTTCGTCTACACGGTCGGCGCCGGCATCGATCGAACGATGTTCGCGGACCGGCTCCCGTCCCCCACGTTCGGGACCGGCGGGCTCCTGTGGGCCGCGCTCACGCTCGCGCTGTTGACCGTTCCCGTCGTGATCGTCGCCACCGAAGAGGCGCTGCGCGCCGTGCCGCGGGCGCAGCGCGACGGCTCGCTCGCGCTCGGCGCGACGCGCTGGCAAACGATCCGCACCGTCGTGCTGCCCGCCGCGCTGCCCGGCATCCTCACCGGGATGATCCTCGCGATCGCGCGCGGCGCCGGCGAGGTCGCGCCGCTGATGCTCACCGGCGTGATGAAGCTCGCGTCCGACCCGCTCGTCGATGCGTCCGCGCCTTTCGTGCACTTCGACCGCAAGTTCATGCACATGGGCTTCCACCTGTTCGACGTCGGCTTCCAGTCGCCGAACGTCGAGGCGTCGCGTCCGCTCGTTTACGCTACCGCCCTGTTGCTCCTGCTGCTGATCGTGGCCCTCAACCTCACCGCGATCGTGTACCGCAATCGCGTGCGACGCCGTCTGTCGGGCGCCGCGTTCTGATCGGAACGACGATGACGAAACACCTCGATGAAGACGTGGTCGACGTGCTCAAGAAGATCCTCCACATCGGAGGCCTCGTCGAGGACGTGATCGACCGCGCGCTCAAGTCGCTGCTCGATCGCGACGAGATCGAGGCGCGTCGCGTCATCGAAGGCGACGCTCGAGTCGACCAGCTCGAGCTCGAAGTCGAGGAGAAGTGCCTCGACGTGCTCGCGCTGCGCCAGCCCGTCGCGATCGACCTTCGCGTCGTGACCGGCATCCTCAAGATCAACTCCGACCTCGAGCGCATGGCCGACCTCGCCGTGAACATCGCCGAGCGCGCCGAGACGCTCGCGAAGGTGCCGCCGCTCCCCTTCCGTCCCGACGTCTCCGAGATGGCGACCATCGTGAAGAAGATGGTGCGCGACGGACTCGACGCGCTCGTGCGCAAGGACACGCATCTCGCCGTCGACGTGTGGGAGCGCGACGACGCCGCCGACCGCCTCTACCGCCAGATCATCTCCGAGTGCGTCCCCTTCATGCGCTCGCACCCCGATCGCATCGACCACGTCCTCCACCTGCTCGGCGCCGTGCGCAACCTCGAGCGCATCGCCGACCACGCGACGAACATCGCCGAGGACGTGATCTTCGTCGTCGAAGGAAGGATCGTGCGACACCGTATGCGGAGTCGCAGCGGGCACGGCGCCGGCGATGCGGCGGGGATGAACTGAGCGAGGCTTGGGGACGGGAGCGGGGGCGCGAAGGGTCGCTCGCTCCGCGGTCCTCGCTCCGGACGGGCGTTCGTGGCAATGGTCAACGGGCTCTGAGGACCGATGGCGATGCACTGCGCGGGCTGGCGTCCTCGCTGCGGATGTCGGATCGAGAGCCCCCTCGCCTCCCG
>CAZBOK010000114.1:0-11649 GCA_964493525.1 uncultured Phycisphaeraceae bacterium
CCCGCAGCGCCCGCAGGCGCGGGCGGATCCGCGACGCACGCGAGCGGAGCCAGGGTCACGAACACGAACGGCAGGGCGCGCAGGATCATCTCGGTTCTCCGGAATCGGGCGCTCGCGGGAAGTTGCCCGCGGGACGGCCGACGGGGACACGGATTCATCGGCATCTCGCGGTCCCGTCCTGAGATCCCCACGACCCCTCCTTATGATCCGCACCCAAGCTTCCCCGAGGTCGACCCGTGCGGATCCGTTTCCCCGCTTCGTTCGCCGTCGTCTCGCTGTTTTCTTCCGCGTGCTCGATCGCTCCGCCCGCCGCGCCGAGTGCGCCGCAGGACGAGCCGCCGCTCGCCCGCGTCACGCGCGCGTTCGACGGACGCACCCATTCCGAGATGACTCTCGACGACGCGCTCGATCGCGCGGCGCACTCGGACGTCGTGTTCCTCGGCGAGACGCACCTCGACGAGACGACGCACCGCGTCGAGTTGCGCGCGCTCGAGCGCCTCGCGCGTCGCCCGGGCGGCGTCGTGTTGACGATGGAGATGTTCGAGCGTGACGTTCAGCCGGCGCTCGACGACTACCTCGCGGGGCGCATCGACGAGAAGACGTTCCTCGCGCGCGCGCGACCGTGGACGAACTACCGCACCGCGTATCGGCCGCTGGTCGAGTTCGCGAAGGCGCATCACGTCCCGGTGATTGCGGGCAACGTCCCGGCTGACCTGCGCCGCAAGATCAGCCAGGGCGGCCGCGCCGCGTTCGATGCGCTCTCGGCGGACGAGAAGAAGAACGTCGCGGCCACGATCCAGCCCGAGAACGACGCCTACTGGACGCGCGTCGACAACGCCGTGCGCGGCCACGCGATGGGCGGCGGCGGCGGTTCGCCGGACGAGCGCCTCTTCTCAGGGCAGAGCCTGTGGGACAACACGATGGCGGAGTCGATCGCCCACGCGCGCGAGACGTGGCTCGGCGCCGTCGTGCTGCAGGTGAACGGCGGGTTCCACTCGAGCCGGTTCGACGGCACCGTGCATCAACTGCGCCTGCGCGACCCGCACGTGTCGATCGCGACGATCGAGGTCGAGCCGTCGTCCGATCTCGCCGCCGTCGATCCGCGCGGCGGCCCGCTGCTCGCCGACTTCCTGGTGTTCACGGAGGCGCGCGGTCGCGACCTCTCCGACGGCACGTACGCGGTCACGATCGGCGCCGAGCGCCCGTACCGGCTGCACGTCCCGGCGGGCGCGAGCGACGCGGCGCGCGTTCCGCTCGTCGTGGTGCTCGCCGATGACGGACTCGCCGCCGGCGACACGCTCGCTCTTTGGAAGACTCGTCTCGGCGATGCCGCAGCCGTCGCCGTGATCGACCACCTGTTCGCGGAGCGCGGCGCCGACCTCGGCGAAGGCGGCACGTTCGTGCGTGCCGACTCGTTCGACGACGACATCTCCCTCGCGATGCGCACGCTCGACGCGACGCTCGCGCACGTCCTGCGTGGACAGCCCGTCGATCCCGCTCGCGTCGCGATCCTCGGCGAGCGGGCGAACGCCGTCCCCGTGCTCGCGGCGGCGACGCGCCTCGACCGGTTCTGCGCCACGTTCGTCGCGCTCGATCCTGCGGGCATCACGCGGCTCGGCGAGCTGTCGCTGCCCACGTCCGACGGCGAGCCGGTGACGCCGGCGCCGTTCCCGCCGACGAAGCGTTCCGTGCTCGTCATCGGCGCGGACGACGACGCGACGGAGTCGGCGCTCGCCGACGCGAAGGCGTGCGGGCTCGACGGACGCTGCGCGACTCCCGCCGCGGACGCGGACGCCGTCGCGCGCGACGACTTCGCGGAAGACGCGATCCGCGGCGCGCTCGGCCTCGCGACGCGCACGCACGGCGCGCGATCGGCGGCGCCCGCGGCGGATTCGGCGCGCGCCCGCGAGTGGACGCGCATCGCCGCGGCCCGCGGCGCCGACCTCACGATCTCGGCGAAGGCGTTCTCGACGCCCGGCCGGCTCCCGCTCGCGCCCGGTCCGTTCGGCGGCACCACGATCGTCGTCGTCGACTTCGCCGCGCCGCAAGCGGAGAAGGACGCGTGGAAGGCGCTGGTGGCCAACGACCCCGTGAACCAGCACAGCCGCTTCCATCGGCTGCGCGTCGCGACGTCGGACGACGAACTCGAGAAGCTGCTCGCGCAGCTCGCGACCGAGAACCGCAAGAACCTGCTGATCGTGCCCGCCGAGTTCTGCGCGACGCCCGACCGCATGCAGCACTTGAAGGCGATCGTCGACGCGGCGCCGGGCGAACGCACGGTCGCGTGGTCGCCCGGCCTCGGCGCGCGGCTCGAAGCGGGCGCGATGCCGTGACCGCGGCGCGCGGCCCGGTCGAGCCCGCGCAGCCGAGCGACGAAGTCGTCCAGCTCGCGAGCCGCGTCCCGGCCTCGATCCGCTTCGGGACGTCGTCGTGGTCGTTCCCGGGCTGGGCCGGGATCGTGTTCGCCGAGAAAGCGTCGGAGCAGAAGCTCTCGCGTGAAGGGCTCGCGGCCTACGCGCGCCACCCGTTGTTCCGCGCAGTTGGTCTCGACCGCACGCACTACGCGCCGATGTCGACCGAGCAGTTCGCGGCGCACGCCGCGCAGGTCCCGCCCGACTTCCGCTTCCTCGTGAAGGCGCACGAGGCGTGCACGATCTTCCAGTGGCCGGATCATCCGCGCTACGGGCGCCGCAAGGGCACGAGCAACGAGCTGTTCCTCGCGGTCGATCACGCCGCGCGGAACGTCGTCGAGCCGGCGGTCGCAGGGCTCGGCAGCAAGCTCGGCACGATCGTCTTCCAGTGCGCGCCGCAGTCGATGAAGCCGCTCGGCGGACCCGAGGCGTTCCTCGATCGACTCCATCGCTTCCTCGCGGCGCTCCCGAAGCTCCCGGCCGGTTCGCGCTACGCCGTCGAGGTGCGCAATCGAGAGCTGTTGACCGATGCGTACGCCGCGGCGCTCGCGGACGCCGGGGCGGTGAACTGCCTGACGTCGATGGGCCGCATGCCGTCGCTCGCGGAGCAGTGGGCGCGCGCGAAGGCGGGCAAGGGTGGTCTGCTCGTCGTGCGCTGGATGGTGCGGCGCGGCGAGACGTATGAGTCCGCGGTCGAGAAGTATGAGCCGTTCGATCGCATCGTCGACGAGGATCCGCTGACGCGGCTCGAGATCGCGCAGCTCGCGATCCAGGCGGCGGCCGACGAGCAGGAGGTGATCGTCGTCGCGAACAACAAGGCGGAGGGGTCGGCGCCGCTGTCGTTGATCGCATTGGCGCGGACGATCTGCGAGGAGATGGACGCGGGGGCGTAGCAGCGACGGACGCGCGATGGAACGGAGCCGGGGGCGCCGCTCCCCGACTCTCTCGGGGTGGAAAGCAAGTGCGGGGGTTCCCGGCGGCTTCGCTGCCGGGAACGACTTCGAACGGCGCTGCCGCGGCGCGCGTGCGCGATCCGCGCGGAGCCTGCCGCGGATCGCCGCTACGCCCCTGCTTTCCGTCACGGATCGGACTCGAAGGCGCGCACCGTCGGGGCGACGGCGAAGAGGTTCTCGGGCCGGATGTCGAGCGCGTCCGTGCCGGCGCCGCCCTTCGCGACGAACTTCGCGTCGAAGCGGTTGCGGCTCGACGGCCCGTCGTCGAGGTCGAGCTCGTCGTCGCCGGGGCCGAGGTCGATCGACACGTTGCGCGTGAAGTGGCTGTCGCCGATCACCACGACGTCGGCGCTCGCGCCGAGATCGATCGTCGTCTTGCCGCCGACGTTCACGTCGTCGATCTCGCAGTGCGACGCCGTCACGCCGTCCGCCGGATCGAAGTCGGTCGTGATCGACAGGTCGCCGCCGATCAGGAGATCGCCGTCTTGCATCGTGTCCTCGCCGCCGTCGCCGTTCAGATTGATGATCCGCGCGCCGTCGACGCGCACGTCGCCGCCGAAGGTCAGCGAGTCGCCGGGGTCGGGTTGGATCTCGATCACGTCGCCCGCGGAGCCGCCCGCGCGGATGTCGAGCCGGCCGCCGATGAAGAGGTCGTTCCGCAGCGCGACGCTCTTGTGCGTCCCGACGAACGCTCGATCGACGCCGGCCCCGAGCCGGATCGACACGTTGCCGCCGAGGTGGAATCCGACCAGTCCGACGCGGTCGTCGCCGGCGCCGGTCTCGACCGTGAGGTTGCGGACTCCCGCGAAGATGCGCGTCGGGAGGACACCGTCGATCGCGACCTCGAGCTCGGACATCGACGTCGTGCCGCGGACCACGATCGAGTTCGCGGCGGCGTCGCCGGTGATGACGAGGTCCGCCTTGCGCTGTTCGATCGTGACGCCGCAGCGGGCGACGGAGCCGGCGCCGAGGACGAGCGCGGCGAGCGTGAGCATCGAGAGCGAGCGAGCGGTCGGGTTCATCGTCGGACTCCGGTGAAAGGGTTCGCGTCGCACGTCGAGGCGACGAAGCGGCGACCGGGCGACACGGGATTCGCGATCGAGATGAACCGGCGGTCGCCGGCCGCGCGGAAGGCGGTTAACGTCGCGCCATGCGCTCCTTCCTCCCCTCGCTCGCCGGCGCCGCAGCGGTGCTGTCGCTGTGCGCCGCGGCCGCTGGTGATCCGCCGCCGGCGGCGACCGTGTCGGGAACGATCGAGCTCGGGCCCGAGCTCGCAGGCGCCCACGTCCGCCTCCTCGCGCTCGACGGCATCCGCGTCTCGCCGCAGACGGAGCCGACCGATCCTGCGCCGTCCGCGATGTGGGAGCCGCAGCGCGACGAGCTCGCCTTCGAGATCCCCGGGGTGCAGCCCGGCGATTACGGCGTGCGCATCTATCTCCACCCGTTCCTGACGGTGCGAGCGAACTCGGTCACCGTGCCGCCGGCCGGGATTCAGGATCTCACGATCCGCGCGAGCTGGGAGCCGGAGGCGCCGGACGTCCGACTCTCCGGAACGGTTTCGAAGTCGTTCACGGGTGCGCGCAAAGTCGACGGCCTGCTGTTGCAGTCGTTCGACGGCGCGGGCGAGCGCCGTGTCTCGCTCGATCGGAAGTCACGGCGCTTCTTCTGCGAGCTGCCGCCCGGGCGATGGCGCGCGTGGCCGCTGCCGCGCTGGCAATCGTTCGTGCCGGTCGACCTCGACGTCCCGTCGGCCGGAAAACTCGACGTCGCGCTCGAGTTCGAGCGCGCCGCGCACGCACAGCATTGAGCCTTCCGGTTCGCGACTGAAGTCGCGGCCGCCATCCGTCGAACAACAGGGCATGGACGTCCTCTCGGCAGGGCTGAACCTCTTCCGCAGCGCGTCGCAACGCCTCGATTCCGCGGCGAACGGGGCCGCGCACGACCCGACCGACCCGAAGAACGTCGTCGACGCGAAGGTCGCGACCGACGAGGGCGCGGTCGCGGCGAAGTTGATCCGCGTGGGCGACGAGCTGACCGGCGAGCTGCTCGACATCCTCGTCTGACGCGAGCCGGATTCCGCGCGACACCCGAAGTGCGGCGGTGCATCGGACGATTCGTGATCGAATCGCACGCGATGACGAAGCCCGGCGCCGATCGCTCGACCCGCCCGCTCCCCGATCCGCTCGCGGAATGGCTCGAGGCCGACGGCCTCGGCGGTTTCGCGTCCGGCACGGTCTCCGGCATCCGCACGCGCCGCTACCACGGCCTCCTGCTCGCCGCGACGGCGCCGCCGTCCGGGCGCGTGATGCTGGTGAACGGCATCGAAGCGTTCCTCGAACGTGGCGGCCGCCGCTTCGCGCTCAGCTCGCAGGCGTACCACCCAGACGTCGTCTTCCCCGACGGCCGCGATCGCATCGTCGCGTTCGAGAACGATCCGTGGCCGCGCTGGCGCTTCCGCTGCGAGGACGGAACGGTCGTCGAGCACGATCTCTTCGTGCGCCGCGGATGCGCGCTCGTCGCGTTGTCGTGGCGCATCGTCGAAGGCGACGCCGCCGGCGCGCGGCTGTGGCTGCGGCCGCTCTTGTCGGGCCGCGACTTCCACGGCGCGCAGCGCGAGCACGGCGACTTCCGGTTCGCGGTCGATTCGCGCGGCGACGTGCACACCTGCCGCCCGCACGACGCTCTGCCCGCGATCCGCTTCCTCACCAACGCGCGCTTCGAGGCAGCGCCCGACTGGTACCGGAACTTCCGCTACGACGTCGAACGCGAGCGCGGGCTCGACGATCGTGAAGACCTCGCGTCACCCGGAGTGTTCACGTTCGATCTCGCGCACGGCGCGGCCGCGATGATGATCGCCGCGGACGGGATCGGCGACCCGGTCGACCTCGGCTCCGGCGGCGCGGTCGCGCTCCGTGACAAGCTCGCCGCCGCGGAATCGAAGCGTCGTGCGGCGTTCGCGACCCCGCTCGACCGCAGCGCCGACGCGTACGTCGTGAAGCGCGGCGCAGGCAGCACGATCATCGCCGGCTACCCGTGGTTCGGCGATTGGGGCCGCGACACGTTCATCGCGCTGCGCGGCCTGTGCATCGCGACGGGACGCATCGACGACGCGCGCGCGATCCTCCTCGAATGGTCGGGCGCCGTGTCGGAGGGGATGCTGCCGAACCGCTTCCCCGATCACGGCGAAGCGCCGGAGTACAACTCGGTCGATGCGTCGCTCTGGTTCGTGGTCGCGGTGCACCATCTGATCGAGTCCGCGGGGAGACGGCTCGCGCGGGCGGAGCGCGACCGGCTCGCGGCAGCCGTCACGGCGATCCTCGACGGCTACGCGCGCGGCACACGATTCGGAATCCGCGCCGACGGCGACGGGTTGCTCGCGTGCGGCACGCCGGGAGTGCAGCTCACGTGGATGGATGCGCGCGTCGGCGATCGGGTGATCACGCCGCGCGTCGGGAAGCCGGTCGAGATCCAGGCGCTGTGGGTGAACGCGCTCGAGATCGGCGCGCGATTCGAGAAGCGGTTCGCGGCGCCGGCCGCGCGCGCACGCGCCGCGTTCGCGGCGCGGTACTGGAATCCCGCGACGAACGCGCTGTACGACGTCGTCGATGTCGACCACGTCGCCGGCGCGGTGGACGCGACGCTGCGCCCGAACCAGCTCCTCGCGGTCGGCGGCCTGCCGTTCCCGCTGCTGGACGGCAACCGCGCGCGCGCGATCGTCGACGCCGTCGAGTCCCGGCTGATGACGCCGCTCGGTCCGCGTTCGCTCGCTCCCGGCGAAAGCGAGTACCGCGGCCGCTACCTCGGCGGCCCCGCGGAGCGCGACTCGATGTATCACCAGGGCCCGGTGTGGCCGTTCTGGATCGGCGCGTTCGTCGACGCGTGGGTCCGCGTACACGGCGGCTCGCGGAAGGTGAAGGACGAAGCGCGGCGCCGATTCCTCGGGCCGCTGCGCGCGCGTCTCGACGGCGACGGTCTCGGACATCTCTGCGAGATCGCGGACGGAGATCCGCCGCACGCGCCGCGCGGCGCGCCGTTCCAGGCGTGGTCGCTCGGCGAGTACCTGTGGGCCGAACGCTCGGTGCTCTCGCCTCAGCGGTAGCATCGCGGCGCATGCTCGGCGCCGCTGCACTGTTCGTCGTCACGCTCGCGATCGCAGCGGGCGATCCGCTTCCGCCGGCGTCGCCGATCGCGCGCCGCTACGTCGGGCCGAGGCTCGGCAAGGAACGCGCGGCGGCCCTCGCGAAGTACGGCGGCAACGCGACGACCGAAGCGGCGGTCGCGGCCGGGCTCGACTGGCTCGTGCGGCATCAGTCCGACGACGGCCGCTTCGACCCCGACGGTTTCCCGGAGCGATGCATCGGCGAGCCGAAGTGCGACGGCATCGGCAAGGGGCAACACGGCGAGGAGATGCCGTGCCCGTTCGACGACGCCATCACCGCGCTCGGCGTGCTCGCGTTCCTCGGCCACGGCGACCTGCCCGACCCGAACGGCTCGCCGGCGTCGAAAGCGCTCGCGCGTTCGTTGCAAGTGATCGAGGAGCCGAGGGATCGCTGGACGCTCGCGCTCGCGACCCAGGCGTTCGCGGAGCTCGCCGTGCTGGATGCGCAGCGCCCGGCGCTCGGGACCAAGACGCTCGATCTCGTCACGGTGCTGCTCGCGCAGCAGCAGCCGGACGGAGCGTTCGGCTACGCGGCGCCGGCGCGCGAAGGCTCGGACGTGCCGTACACCGCGCTCGTCGTCGAGGCGTTCGCCGCGTCACGCGACGCCGGCGTCACCGGCCACGACGACCTCCCCGCCGGCATCGATCGCTTCCTCGCGTCGCTCGAAGCGAAGGGCGGCGACCTCGCCTACCTCGTCGACGGGCGCAAGTACGGATACACGCCGACCGCCACGAACGGGCACGCCGCGGCCGCGATCCGCGAGCTGCTCGAGGTCGGCGTCGACGGCCCGCGGCACCGCGCGCACCTCGCGCTCGTCGCGCGCGAGCTGCCGCGATGGAAGCTCGCGTTCGAGACGATCGACGTCCCCGGCCGCGGGCCGATGCAGGTGCAGGTCGGCAATCTCAGCCTGTACCAGTGGTGGTACGGCACGACCGCGAGCTTCCGCCGCGGCGGCGCCGCGTGGACGAACTGGTGGAGCGCGCTGCGTCCCGCGCTGCTCGAACATCAGAGGAAGGACGGCTGCGCGAAAGGGAGCTGGAACCCGGAGGGAACCTACGAGCGGCAGACCGGCGGAAGAGTGATGTCGACCGCGCTCGCGGTGTTGATGCTCGAGACGCCGTACCGGCTGGCGCCGCGCGGGAAGTGAGTGCGATCACTCCGACTTCGCGAACGTCGCGGTCACGCGCTCGATCCAGATCTGCGCCAGACTTCGCGGGTTGCTCTTCAGCACGAGGTGGTGGCGCTGCCCGGGGACGTGCGCCAGATCGAACTGCGTCAGCGGATACTCCCCGTGCTCCGAGTCGGTGATCGCGAGGGCGCTGCAGACCTCCCGATCGTCGAGCCGCACGTCGAGGAGCGCCACGCCGCCGAACGGCGTGTAGTTGCGCACGCCGAACTTCGCGTGGATCTCGATCCGGCACACGCCGCGACCGGCCTGCGGCGGCGACTCGAACTCGAGGTCGAGCAGCGAGCGACCCGGCGCCGTGAGGCGCTTGGTGTACGTCATCGCTTCTTCCGCATCGATGACCGCGTCCGTCGTCACCGCGCGCGCGGATCCCGACCAAACGACTCTGCCCGTGCTGAAGTCCCACCCCGACTCCGGCCCCGGCTCCGGTCGATCATCGCGCTCGCGGCGCACGGTGACGGCTTCCTCCGGGTAGAGCCGTCGCGGCATCAGCTCGTCGCGAATGCCGAAGAGCTCGTCGCGTCCCGATCGCACGCCTTGCTCGAACATTGCGAACTCCGCCGATTCGCGAATCGGCTCCTGCAACACCGACAACACCGCGCCGTCGCCGCACACGCCCGCGAGCCAGCCGGCGCGGGCCGGCTCCTTCCGGATCGCGGCCTCCACCTCGACGCGGTGCGCGAGGATCTCGGCCGCGACTTCGCGCGGATGCGTCGGTGCCGAGAGCACGATGCGACCGGACCAGTCGTTCAGCGCATCGACGGCCGGCTGCCCGGACCAATCGGCAGGCACGAGCGCCGCCAGTGCGGCGCGCTCATCGCGCTCTCGCACGACTTCGGAGAACGCGAGAGCTTGGAACAAGTGCTGCGCCGTGCCTCGGCAGCGGTCGGGGAACGGCGCCTCATGGGGAGGAAAGTCGCGAAGCGCGAACTCGATCGCCGCGGCGCAGCCGTCGCGCACGCGCCGCCAATCCTCGAGCGTCAGCGCGCCGCAAGCACCGGGATGGTAGCGGCGCACGATCCGCTCGATCGCGGCGAGCGCGAGGCGGCACGTCTCCGGAAACGGATCGGTCGGCGTCGCCGGGAATCGTCGCGGCACCAACGCGAGGAGGGCCGGAAGATCGTCCGACGTACCGCACCCGGACAGCGCCACAAGGATCCATTGGAGACGGTCGGAAGACTCCAACGGATCGCGTCGGAGTTCGACCGCGAGAGCGCGCACCGTCGCGTCGTGAATCCGGAGGTCGCGCGACGAGTCCTGCGGGCTCCAATCGGGCCTCACGTTGAACACGCGACCGACGCCGAAGGCCGCAGCCTCGAGGACGGCGGGCGCTTCATCCGGATCGGCGCGGAGCGCCGACTCGATCACGTAGGTTTCGATCTCCCCGACGTCGAGGCCGAAGACTTCGAGCCGCTCCGCGGCCAGCGCGACCGCCGCGGCCGGATCGAATCGACGCAACCGGTCGACGATCTTCCGACGTTCGTCGCTCGCGCCGATCCCGCGCACGGCACGAGCGAATGCGGCGACGGCGGGCTCGTCCACGAACAATGCCGGCGCCTGCGTCGGCAAGCGATCGAGGGACTGCACGAGGCGTGTCACGTCACCGGACGCCGCCGCCCACTCCGCCTCGCGGGCGGCCAATGCCCAGAACGACAAACGCCCGATCAGGAACGCAACGCACGCGATCGACGCCACGAGCACCGCGGCTCGGAAGGCGGCGCGCGGATGGCTCCGCAGGAACCGACTCCCGCGTTCGAAAAGCGGCGGGCGTCGCGCCGAGACTTCCTCGCCGGCGAGCCATGCGACCAGGTCGTCATGCATCGCGCGAGCGTCTGCATAACGCCACTTCGCCTCGGGATCGCACGCCTTCGCCACGATCGCGGCGAGGTCACGATCGACATCTGTAAGCGGCTCGATCCCCGCCGCGGCTTGGCCGCGTTCCTCGGGAACGCGGCGCGACAGGAGATCGTGCAGCGTCGCACCGAGCGCGAACACGTCCGCGCTCGCATCGATCGGGCGACCGAGGAGTTGCTCGGGCGGCGCGTACGCCGGCGTGGCGCCGGACGCGCATGTCGCCGTCGCCGCAGAGCCGGACTCGAGGTCTCGCACGAGTCCGAAGTCGACGAGAACCGCTCGCGCTTCGGGGAGCGAAGCCGAATCTCCCGCGCGCGTCTCGAGGATCACGTTCGATGGTTTCACGTCGCGATGGACGAGACCCGCGGCGTGCACCACCGAGAGCGCGGCGGCGAGATCGACGGCGTAGCCGACGATGCGTCGGGATTCGTCACGGCTCCATCCGTCGCCGCGTCCGGCAATCGCCCCGAGTACGCGCGAGAGCGTCACTCCCTCGATCAGGCTCATCGCGAAGTACAGATGACCGTCCTGCTCGCCGAAACCGAACACCTGCGCGAGGCTCGGATGGTGCAGCTCGGCGAGCGCGAGCGCCTCGCGCCGGAATCGGCGGACTCGATCCGGATCGTGACGCTCGGCAGGCAGCACCTTCAACGCGACCAGGCGGCCGTCGAGCGAGAGTTGCCGCGCGCGGTAGACGACGCCCATGCCGCCGCGACCCAGGACGTCGACGATCTCGTAGTCGCCGAGCCGGTATCCCGCGGGGAGATCGATGTTCTCGCGCCGCGCCGCGAGTTCGCGCTTCAGCTCGCGGTAGCGGTCGGTGGCGCGCAGCAGGCGATCGATCGTCGCACCGTGTTCCGGAAACCGAACCCGGAGGAGTTCGCGGTCGGGAGACTCGCCGCGTTCGATCGACTCCTCGATCGCCGCGAGGATCGCCGACTCGATCGGGTCATCGGGAATCTCGGACGTCGTGGGCATCGAGCACCTTGACGAGTTTCGCGCGCGCGCGGAACAGGACGCCGCGAATCGCGGACGCCGTGATGCCGACCTCGACCGCGACCGTCGCCGGATCGAGTCCTTCGATC
>CAZBOK010000115.1:0-11589 GCA_964493525.1 uncultured Phycisphaeraceae bacterium
CGATCGTCGACCGCAGCAGGGAGCGCCGCATGGCGCGCCGCGCGGCGGCCCCGACGGACCGCGCATCGAGTTCGACGACATGCGCGCCGGCCCGCTGCGCCCCGCGCCGCCGGTCGACGACGCTCCCGAATCCGCGCCGGTCGTCGAAGAGGATGACGCCGAAGAGAACGTCGAGATCGATTGGGATGCGCCGTTCCAGACGGTCGGCGACCCCGGGCCGATCAGCGTGATCCGCACCGGCATCGATCAGACCGAGAAGAAGAGCCGGCGCCGCCGCAAGCGGAAGGACGGCGCGCAGCGCGAGCTCGCCAAGGAAGTCGAGGATCAGCCCGGGCTGCAGGCACTCAAGATGACCGAGGGCGACCCCCGCGGCCACCAGACGATGCGCCCGCAGAAGTTCCGCCGCCGCGTCGACGACGATCGATCCGGCTCCGCTCGCATGCCGCCGTTCGACTTCGAGACCGACTTCGAGTCGATCGACTCCCTGTTCCCCTGGTAACCGGCTCCGACGCCGCGGGCGCCGACAAGCCGCCGACACGAAGATGATGCGCTCCGCCGCAGCCGTCTCGACCGGGACAAAGACCGCCGCCGCGGCCGCACAGCTCGCGACCACGCTTCGTTCCGCACTCGCCGCGACGCCGGACCTCGTGTTCCTGTTCGCGTCGAGCCGCCACGCCGACGAAGCGGACGCGCTGCTCGCCGACATCCATCGCGAGCTGCATCCGCGCCACGTGGTCGGCTGCTCGGCGGAGGCGGTCATCGGCGAAGCGCACGAGCTCGAGAACGAGGACGCCGTCGTCGCGCTCGCCGTGTCGGCGCCGGGCGCGCGCATCGAGTCCTTCCACTCCGAGTTCGAGCCGACGGACGGCGGCGGCACTCTCGCCGGGATGCCGCTCGATCGCGCTGCCGCCGACCCGGAGTCCGCGCTGATCGTGTTCGCCGACCCGTACTCGTTCCCGATGGACGCCGTCCTGCGCCACGCCAACCAGGAGATGAAAGGCGCGCGCATCGTCGGCGGCATGGCGAGCGGATCGGACGCGAGCGGCGGCAACCGCCTGTTCGTGGACGACGAGACGTTCGAATCCGGCTGCGCCGGCGTGCTGATCGGCGGCGACGTCGCCGTGCGGCCCGTCGTCTCCCAGGGCTGTCGCCCCATCGGCAGCCACGCCGTCGTGACGAAGTGCCGGAACAACGTCATCGAGGAGCTCGGCGGCCGCCCGGCGCTCGGGCGCCTCGAAGAGATCCTCGCCGACCTCGACCCGGACGATCTCGAGTTGGTGCGCAACTCGCTGCACGTCGGCCGCGCGATCGACGAATACCGCAGCACGTTCGGGCGCGGCGACTTCCTGATCCGCTCGGTCATCGGCTTCGACCAGAAGACCGGCGCGATCGCGATCAACGACGCGGTGCGCCTCGGCCAGACGCTCCAGTTCCAGGTGCGCGACCCCCGCTCGGCGACCGAGGACCTCGAGCACCTGCTGGCCGCCGAGGTTGCGGATTCGGCGCTGCATCCGGCGCGCGCCGCGCTCCTCTTCTCGTGCAACGGCCGCGGGAAGCGGATGTTCGCGGAGCCCGATCACGACGCGGCGCGCGTGCGGACCGCGTTCGGCGACCTTCCGACCGCGGGGTTCTTCGCCGGCGGGGAAGTCGGCCCGATCGGCGGCAAGAACTTCCTGCACGGTTTCACCGCGAGCATCGCGTTGCTCTGCGATCGGATCGCGCCTCCGTGAATCCGTCGCCGGCTGCGCCCGCGGATCGCGTCGCGGGTTGGGGGAACATCGCGCGACCGGGACACGAGGTGTTCGCCGAGGACCTCGTCCTGGCGTCGCGCGACGCCGTCCTCTTCCGCGGCCTCGGCCGTTCCTACGGCGACGCTTCGCTCCCCCCGCCGGGGTCGCCGGTCGTCATCGCGACGCCGCGCGCCGATCGCCTGCTCGCGTTCGACCCGCGCACCGGCATCCTCCGCGCCGAAGCGGGCGTGTCGCTCGCCGAGTTGAATCGACTGTTCCTGCCGCGCGGTTGGTTCGTCCCGGTCACTCCGGGCACGCAGTACGTGACGCTCGGCGGCATGGTGGCCGCGGACGTCCACGGCAAGAACCATCACGTCGACGGATGCTTCGGTCGGCACGTCACGCGACTCCGCATGCGCACCGGGGACGGCCGCGTGCTCGACTGCTCGCCGGAAACGGAGCCCGATCTCTTCCGCGCCACGATCGGCGGGATGGGCCTCACCGGCCACGTGATCGAGGTCGAAGTGCGGATGCGGAGCGTGCCGAGCCCGTGGATCGTGCGCGAGACGGTGCGCGTGCCGAACATCGATGGGTTCGTCGACGCGCTCCAGAACGCGGCGACGCGCTGGCCCTACACGGTCGGCTGGATCGACTGCCTGACGCGCGGCGAGGAGCTCGGTCGCGGCGTGCTCATCACCGGCCGCTTCGCCGAGCCGGCCGAGGCGCCCACTTCGCGCCACGTCCCGCGCAAGGTGCGCGACCTGCCGTTCAACCTGCCGAGCTTCGTGCTCAGCCACTCGTCGGTGCGCCTGTTCAACGCGTTCCTGTTCCGCTCGCACACCACGAGCTGGCGGCGCGACGTCGTCACCGCCGACCGCTTCTTCTACCCGCTCGATTCGATCGGCCGCTGGAACCGGATGTACGGAGCGCGCGGGTTCACGCAATACCAGTGCGTGCTCCCGGCCGCGAACGCCCGCGCGGCGGCGCGACGCTTCCTCGACCGGCTCACCGCGAGCGGCGCGGCGTCGTTCCTCTGCGTCATCAAGGACTGCGGTCCGCAGGGCGACGGCATCCTCTCGTTCCCGATGCGCGGGACGTCGATCGCCGTCGACATCCCGATGCGCGACGGCACGCAGGCGCTGGTCGACGCGCTGAACGAGCTCGTCATCGCGGAGGGCGGCCGCATCTACCTCGCGAAGGATCTGCTCACGCGGCCGGAGCACTTCCGCGCGATGGAGCCGCGCCTCGCGGAGTTCGACGCGGTGCGCCGGCGCTACGATCCGCGGCGAACGATCCGCAGCGCCCTGTCGATCCGCCTGCTCGGAGACTCGCCTTGAACGTCGCGTTCCTCGGTGCGACGCGCGGCATCGGACGCCACCTCGCGCGCGCGATGGCCGAGCGCGGCGATCGATTGTTCCTGCTCGGCCGCTCCGCCGAAGACCTCGACAGGACGGCGCAGGACTTCGCGCTGCGCGCGCCGGGCGGAGCGCGTCCGGGCATCGCGACCTGCGACCTGGAGCGGCACGAGACGCTCGGCCCCGCCCTCGACGCGGCGCAGCGGAGCCTGGGACGACTCGACGTCGTCGTGTTGAGCGCCGCGATCTACCGGTCGCAGGAAGAGCTCGAACACGACCCGGCCGGCGTGCGCCGCCTGCTGGACGTCGACCTGACCAACACGATCGCGTTCTGCGAGGACGCTCGACGCCGGCTGCTCGCGCAAGGCGGCGGCACGCTGTGCGTCTTCTCGTCGGTCGCCGGCGATCGCGGCCGACTCGCCGTGGCGATCTACGGGGCCGCGAAGGCCGGCCTCTCCCACTACCTCGAGTCGCTCGACCACGGCTACCGGCGGCAGGGACTCGTCACGATCTGCGTGAAGCCCGGGTTCGTCCACACCGGGATGACCGCGGGCGCGAAGCCGCCGCCGTTCGCGTCGCAGCCGGAGCCGGTCGCACGCCGCATCCTCGCGGCGATCGATCGAAAGCGGCCGGTCGTCTACGCGCCGGCGATCTGGTGGGCCGTGATGCGCGTGATCCGCGCGCTGCCGCGCTTCGTGATGCGCCGCGCCAAGTTCTAAGTGACCGAGCGCGATCCGGGCGCAATCCCGGTCGGTCCGTTCGATCAGGCCTTGGCCGCGGGGGCGGCGTTCGCCTTCTTCGCGTGCTTGCGGCGCGGCGAGATCAGCCCCGCGCGCAGCAGCACGGCATAGGCGCCGTACTTGTTGATCGACTTGAGCGCCCGCACCGAGAGCCGCACGGTGACGAACTGATTCAGCTCGCTCACGAACAGCCGCTGCTTCTGCAGGTTCACCTTGAAGGTGCGCCGCGTGATGCCGGTCGTCTTGATGCCGACGCCGCCCTTCGCCTTCGCGAGCCCGCGGCGCGCGACCTTGTTGCCGAGTCGGGTGCGGCGACCGGTGATCTGACAGACACGCGACATGACGACCTCACGGGATGTTTCGGGAGCGCGGGAAACGCGGGATTCTGACAGGCCGGAGCCCGCCGTTCAAGAGCAGTCGCGCAGCGCGGCGTCGATCCGGCTCGTCACCTCGTCGAGTTCCCCCACGCCGTCGACGGTCTTGAGGCGTCCCGCCGCGCGGTAGAACGCGACGAGCGGTCGCGTCTGCTCCGCATAGACCTTGAGGCGTCCGTCGATGACGCTCGCGGAATCGTCGCTGCGGCCCTGCGTCGCGCCGCGGCTCGACAACCGCTCCTTGAGGATGCGCTCGGGGACCACGAACTCGATGACGCAACCGAGCGTCCGGCCGCCTTCCTTCAGGATCCGATCGAGGGCCTCGGCCTGCGCGACCGTGCGCGGGAAGCCGTCGAGCAGGAAGCCGCGGTCGCAGTCCTTCTGCCGCAGCCGCTCGCGCACGCACTCGACGATGACTTCGTCCGGGACCAGCTTCCCCGCGTCGAGGTACTGCTTCGCGCGCTTGCCGACCGAAGTGCCCGCGGCGACCGCGGCGCGCATCATGTCGCCGGTCGAGACGTGCGGGATCCCTCGCGCGGCCGCCGCGCGAGTGGCTTGCGTGCCCTTACCCGCTCCGGGTGGGCCCAGGAAAACGAAACGCATTGGGAAGCGGCTCCTCCGCGAAGCGCGGGATCATAACGCGAGGGATCGGAGCGGCAAGAAATGGGCCCGTCCGTTCACGGCATCGCGCCGATCGGCCCTAGAATCGCGCCCCGTTCGCTGACCGGAGGCCGCCGATGTTCCCGCGCACCGCGCTGATCGCTCTCGCGCTCTTCATCCCCACGTTCCCCTGCGCCCGCGCCGATTCGACGCTCGAGTACATCACGGTCGACTCGAAGTCGGTGCACAAGGAAGTGCGCGTCGGCGTGTATCTCCCCGACGGATACGCCGCGTCGGACGCCCGTTATCCGGTCCTGCTCTTCCTGCACGGAATGTTCGGCAACGAGCGGAAGTGGGAATCGCGCGGCGTGCCGGAGCAGCTCGATGCATTGATCGCGCAGAAGAAGGTGCCGCCGATGATCGTCGTGTGCCCGAACGGCGAGAACTCGATGTACGTGAACTGGGTGTCCGGCAAGGCGAACTGGGAAGACTTCATCGCCGACGAGCTCCCGAAGGCGATCGACGCGAAGTACCGCACGCTCACCGATCGCGCAGCGCGCGGGATCACCGGCGATTCGATGGGCGGCTTCGGCGCGTTGAACATCGCGTTCCATCACCCCGACCGGTTCGGCGCGGTCTCCGCACACAGCGCGGCGATCTTCGCGATCGACCCGAACCAGCTCTCCGATCGCGTGAAGATGATGGCCGCGCGCTGGAAGGACGTCTTCGGTTCGCCGGTCGACGTGAAGAACTGGGAGAAGAACAACCCGCTGAAGACCGCGGAGGACGTCGACGAGGGCGCGTTGAAGAAGCTCGCGATCTACTTCGATTGCGGCAACCAGGATCACTTCGGCTTCAACGAGACGAACCAGGAGCTGCACGCCGAGCTCGACAAGCGCGGCATCCCCCACCAGTGGTTCCTCCGCGACGGCGATCACGGCGACGAATACTTCCGCGCCAACGTCTGCCACTCGCTCGAATTCCACGGCAGCGTGTTCGCCGACGCCGCGAAGCACGCGGCCGCGCCGGCAAAGGACGGCAAGCGCGACGTCTGACTGCGGCGCCCGATCCTCGATGACCGCCCGCTCCGCCCCGTCGACCGCGGCGCTCGCGCGCGACGTCGGCCGCGCGGCGCGCCGCATCCGCGCATACGTTCGCCGCACGCCGCTCGATCACGCGCCGGAGATCGACCCGCGGCTGTGGTTGAAGCGCGAGGATCTGCAACTGAGCGGCTCGTTCAAGCTGCGGGGCGCGTTGAACGCCGTGCTCGCGCTCGCGCCGGCGAAACGGCGCCGCGGCGTCGTCGCGGCGTCGACCGGCAACCACGGCCTCGCGGTCACGCAGGCGCTCGCGATCACCCGGACGCGCGGGACGATCGTCGTCCCGCGCACGATCGAGCGGACCAAGCGTGCGCGGCTCGAGGCCGCGGGCGCGACACTGCGTTTCGTCGGCAAGGATTGCGTCGAGACCGAGCTCGCCGCCCGCCGACTCGCGGAGCGAACTCTGCGCCCGTACGTCTCGCCCTACAACGATGCGCGCGTGGTCGCGGGCCAGGGAACCGTCGGGTCGGAGATCGTCGCGGAGTTGCCGGACGTCGACGTCGTGTTCGTCGCGGTCGGCGGCGGCGGTCTGATCTGCGGCATCGCGGCCGCGGTGAAGGCGCGTCGTCCGCGCGCGAGGATCGTCGGCTGTCTGCCGCAAAACTCGCCGTTCATGTCCCGCTCCGTCGCGGCCGGACGGATCCTCGAGCCGCACGAGCTGCGCTCGTCCCCCACGCTCTCCGACGCGACCGCGGGCGGGATCGAGGCCGGTGCGATCACGTTCCCGTTGTGCGAGCGGCTCGTCGACGAGTTCGTCGAGGTCGACGAGTCGGAGATCCGCGCGGCGCTCGGATCGCTCCTGTTCCGCGCGCGCACCGTCGCCGAAGGCGCGGCCGGCGTCGCGCTCGCGGGCTGGCGGCGACTTCGATCGCGTCTCCGCGGCAAGCGGTGCGTCGTCGTCGTGTGCGGCGGGAACGTCGATCCGTCGCTCGTCCGGTCGATCGCGCGCGGCCCTCTCCCGCGCGAGTGATCGGATCACGGTTCGGGCAGGCCGAGCTCGGATGGGCGCCGGCGGCTCCCGAGGACGTGCAGGAGCTTGTGCCACGCGCGCGCGTCTCGACCTTCGAGGGCGGCGCGCTCGAAGATGCGCTCGATCGACGCCGAGAGATCGGTGCGCGCACCCGTTCCGGAAAGTCGCTCGCAGAGACCGGCCTTCAGGTGCTCGACCAGGAATCGTCGCGCGGGCGCGGCCAGCGGTCGCCCCTTCTTGCTGACGGTGCGAGCGCGGCCGCCGGCGAACAGCGACGCGAGCACGACGCCGACGGCGTTCGCGAGGTTGAGCGACGTGTGCTCGGTCGACGTGGGGATCCACAGCAGATCCTGCAGCGGCGCCGTCTCGGCCGCGGTGAGTCCGTTGCTCTCGGCCCCGAACACGAGCGCCACGCGCCGGCCCGCGTCGTTCGCGATGGCGCGGATCTCCTCGACGCGCTCCGGATAGGAATGCACCTCGCGATGTTGGCGGAAGCGCGCCGTGAATCCGAATGCCGCCGCGCAGCCGTCGAGCGCCGTCGCGAGGTCGTCGACGACGCGATGGCGGCGCGTCGTCACTCCGTGCGAGAAGCGGCGGAAGTCGTCGTGCTCGAGGAGATCGGGGTGCGCGGGCGCGACGAACACCAGCTCCGCGGGGCCGAAGTTCGCGACGGCGCGTGCGACCAGCCCCGCGTTCACCGGTCCCTCGGTCCGCACCAGCACCACGCGCTTCATGGCGGCGATGGTAGCGGGAGGCCCCGATCGTCACGCGCCGATTGACGCCGGCGCCTCCGACCTCTTGAAGTGTCGCCTCGCCAAACTCGGAGGATCGCGTGAAGCTCACCCGTGCCGCCGTCGCGCTCGCCGTCCTGCTCCCCACGCCGCTCGGATTCGCCCAGGACAAGCCGAAGCCGGACGCCGCCTCCGCGCCGGCGCAAGACGCCGCGAAACCGGAGCCCGCGAAGGACGATCAGGTCCATCGCACGGGCACCGTGACGATCGACGGCCGCGCGATCGCCTACGACGTGACGTCGGGAACCCTTCCGCTCAAGACCGAGGACGGCAAGGAGCGCGCGCGCATCTTCTTCGTCGCGTACACGGTGCCGACGGCCGATGCACCGGGATCACGGCCGGTCACGTTCACGTTCAACGGCGGTCCCGGGTCGTCGTCGGTGTGGCTGCACCTGGGCGCGTTCGGGCCGAAGCGCGTGCGGCTCGACGACGAGGGATTCGCGCCGAAGCCGCCGGGGTCGTACGTCGACAACGAAGCGAGCATCCTCGACCTCACCGACCTCGTGTTCATCGATCCGGTGACGACCGGGTACAGCCGCGCCGCGCAGGGCGAGAACGACGCGCAGTTCCACGGCGTCCGCGAGGACGTCTCCGCGGTCGGCGACTTCATCCGGTTGTGGACCACCAAGAACCGGCGCTGGCTCTCGCCGAAGTTCGTGGCGGGTGAGAGTTATGGGACCACCCGCGCGGCCGCGCTGTCGAACTTCCTCGCGGAGCGCCACGGCATGTACCTGAACGGCGTGGTCCTGCTCTCGACGATCCTCAACTTCGCGACGACGGAGCCCGATCCCGGCAACGACCTGCCCTATGTGTTGATGCTCCCCACGTTCTGCGCCACCGCCGCGTTCCACCACAAGCTCGATCCCGCGCTCGCGGGCGATCTGCCCGCGACGCTGAAGCAGGCCGAGCAGTTCGCGCTCGGCGAATATCGCACGGCGCTCGACGCCGGCGACGCGCTCGATCCGGCGGCGCGCGCGCAGGTGATCGAACGGTTGTCGAAGTTCACCGGACTCTCGCGCGAGTTCATCGACCGCGCCCACCTCCGCGTCGGGCTCGGCGCGTTCCAGAACGAGCTCTTGCGCGATCGGCACCGCGTCGTCGGCCGGCTCGACGCGCGCTTCCTCGGCGTCCCCTCCGATGGCGCGAACTCGAACGGCGAGTCCGACCCGTCCTACGCGAACATCCAGGGCGCCTACACCGCGGCGTTCAACGAGTACGTCCGCGCCGAGCTCGGCTACGAGAACGACCTCCCCTACGAGATCCTGACCGGGCGCGTGCACCCGTGGCGGATGGGCGCGGACAACCGGTACTTGAACGTCGCGGAAGACCTGCACGCGACGATGAACGTGAACCCGAGCATGCGGGTGTTCGTCGCGGAGGGCCTGTTCGACTTCGCCACGCCCTATTTCGCGTCCGAGTACACCTTCTCGCATCTCGGGCTCGAGTCCGAGGACCGCGCGCGCATCGTCATCAAGAAGTACGACGCCGGCCACATGATGTACATCAAGCGCTCCTGCCATCAGGCGCTGAAGCGAGACCTGGCAGAGTTTTACGCCGGGTCGCACTGATCGCGATCGGACGCGATGCGCTCCGCCCCCCGGGGCTTATACTCTCCCGCTTTCGTTTCCCGACGGGCCCGACGAACCCCATGAGCTTCACCCTCGGCGGCAGGACCTTGTCGAAGGTCGCCGTCATCGGATCCGGCCAGATCGGCCCGGACATCGCGCTCTACTTCGCGAAAGTGCTCGCCCCCTACGGCGTCGAGACCGTCGTCATCGACGTGTCGAGCGAGGCCCTCGATCGCGGGCGCGCGAAGCTCGAGAAGAAGGTGGCGAAGGGCGTCGAGAGCGGCGCGTTCACGGCGGCGCAGCAGCAGGAGATGCTGGCGCGGGTCCGCTTCACGTCGGATTACGAGTCCGTCCGCGACGCGAGCCTGGTGATCGAAGCGGTCACCGAGGACGCCGCGCTCAAGCGCAAGATCTTCGCGCAGGTCGAGGCGATGGTCGACGAGTCGGCGATCCTCGCCAGCAACTCGTCGCACCTCGAACCCGAGGCGATCTTCGAGGACGTCCGCCACCCCGGCCGGACCGCGGTGATCCACTACTTCTTCCCGGCCGAGCGCAACCTCGTCGTCGAGATCGTCCCGGGCAAGCAGACGGACGATGCGGTCACCGAGTGGCTGCTGCGGTTCTACGAGGCGATCGGCAAGGTCCCGATCCGCGTCGAGTCGCGCTACGGCTATGCGCTCGACCCCGTGTTCGAGGGGCTCTTCCTCGCAGCGCTCAAGCTCCTCGATTCCGGTCTCGCCACCAGCAAGCAGATCGACGTGGTCGCGATGCGCGCACTCGGCCTCGGGATCGGCTCGTTCACCGCGATGAACCTGACGGGCGGCAACCCGATCACGGCGATCGGTCTCGACCACTACAACGAGAAGATCCACGAGTGGTTCCGGACGCCCGACAGCCTGAAGGACCGGGTGGTCTCCGGCACGCCGTGGGACGCGCCGAAGCGCGGCGAGAACGTCGAGGTCAGCGCGGAGCTCGAGCGCTTCATCGGCGACGAGCTGCGCGGCGCCTACTTCGGTCTCGTGTGCGAGATCGTCGACGCGGGACTGATCTCCGTGTCCGACTTCGACCTCGCGCTCGAGCTCGCGCTCGACATCCGTCCCGCGTTCCGCTTCATGAACGAGATCGGCACCGCCGAGGCGCTGAAGCTCGTGCGCCAGTACGCCGACCGTCATCCCGGCTTCCCGGTCGCGAAGTGCCTCGCGAAGCTCGGCAAGAACAACAAGCCGTTCGACGTCCGCGTGATCCAGCGACGCGACGTCGACGGGGTCGCGATCCTCACGATCCGCCGTCCGAAGGTGCTGAACGCGCTGAACCAGTCGGTGTTCGACGAGCTGCGCACCGTCGCGAGCGAGCTGAAGTCCGACTCGAAGGTGAAGGCCGTCGTCCTCACGGGATTCGGACGCAAGGCGTTCGTGTCCGGCGCGGACGTGAACTTCCTCGCCGGGATCCGCACGGCGGAGGAAGGGAAAACGACCGCCGCCGATTCGCAGGATGCGATCAACAAGTTCGGCGCGATCGGCAAACCGACCGTCGCCGCGCTCAACGGAATCGCGTTCGGCGGCGGGCTCGAGCTCGCGATGGCGTGCTCCGTGCGCGTCGCGGTCGCCGGTCTGAAAGTGCTCGCCGGTCAACCGGAGACGAACCTCGGCATCATCCCGGGCGCGGGCGGGACGCAACGACTGCCGCGCATCGTCGGAATCCCCGTCGCGGCGGAGCTTCTGCGCACTGGTCGTCCGATCTCGACGAGCGAAGCGGTCTCGATCGGCCTGGTCTCGGAAGCGGTGAGCGGCGAGCTCGTCGATCGCGCGGTGCAGATCGCGCGCGATCTCGCCGACGAGAAGACGACGGCGCCCAAGCTGCCGACCACTCCGATGAAGCAGGTTCCCGCCGAGCTGCCGCCGGTCGACATCGGCCACCGCAGCCGGCGCATCGACGAGATCCTCTGTCGCGCGATCCTCGACGGCGCGAAGAAGACGCTCCTGCAGGGACTCGCGCTCGAGGCGGAACTGTTCGGCGAGGTGTGCGCGACGCGCGACATGCGCATCGGCGTGGAGGCGTTCCTCAAGAACGGGCCGCGTGCGAAGGCGGAGTTCGTCCACGCCTGACGCAGGGCTCCCGCTCGCGCGTCCTCACTCGTAGATCGACGGGAGCGCGTCCTCGGGCAGCGCGCTCGAGAACGGTCGCGCCGCGTCGACGATGCGCGCGGTCGCGGCGAGTGCGTCGAGCAGATGCGGCGAGAACGGCGGAGCGTTCACGCGCGCGAGCGCGGCTTCAGCGAGTCGCACTTCTTCGAGATCGACCGGCGTGAGCGGGCACACGCGGTGCTGACGGAAATCGGGGGAGGGGACCTGCTGGTCAGCG
>CAZBOK010000116.1:0-11515 GCA_964493525.1 uncultured Phycisphaeraceae bacterium
CGTGCTTGACGGCGATCGCGAGGTCGGCGCGCCCGTCCCCGTTGAAGTCGCCGGCCGAAACGGGCGCGGCGAGCGCCGCGAAGGCGCCGGAGAGAACGAGCGAGAAGTGAACGATGTTGCGAGGTTTCACGGACTGTCTCCTTTTCCCCTTCTCGCGCGAGACGGCGCCCGCGCCGGCCACGATTCTCGAGCTGAATCGCGGGACATGGCGAACGCACGCCTGGCGCCGCCGGAGGGTCGACACGATCGCCCGTGCAAGCAAGCGGGGACGCCGTCCGCTCGGACGACGTCCCCGCACCGTTCGATCCGATCCCGCCGCGCGATCAGTTGAGTCGCTTGCCGAACTCGCCGTGCAGGTAGGTTGCCGCGTTGATGGCGAGCTGCGACCAGAACTGGCTGTTGCTGCTCGTGTCGAGCAGCGCCGAAGTGGCGAGCCCCGGGAGCACCGTCACGTCGCCGGCGTCGGTGTCGTTGTAGTCGTCCTGCGGCGCGCCGACCGCGAGGTCGCACTTGCCGTCGCCGTTGAAGTCGGCGGCCGCGAGCGTGGCGCCGAACTGCGAGTTCTCCTGGCAGCTCCCGAAGATCGTCCCGGTGTTGCGGCTGATGTAGGGGGCGTTCAGCGAGTCGAGTCCCGTCGCGCCGCCCTTCATCACCACCGCCATCCCGGCGCCGGCGACTCCGAAGTAGCCGCTGCCCGGCAGTCCGATCGCGAGGTCGTCGACCAGGTCGCCGTTGAAGTCGCCGACCGCGAGCGACGCGCCCATGCGCGGCTCGTCGCCCGGGAGGTTCGAGGGTCCGAACGCGAGCGAGTGCGCTCCGACGAAGTTCGGCTTGCGGTTCACGAACGGAATGAACAGGACGGCGCCGGCGTTGTTCGCGACCACGAACTCGTTCGGCGCGCCGACCACGATCTCCGCGCCGCCCGGGCCTTTGAATCGACCGGACGCGAGAACCTGGCCGAAGAAGGCCGGGCCGGCCGAGCCGTACGCCTGGAAGTGATCGAACACAGCGTCGCCGCTCGACGTCAGGCCGTGCTCGCTGCCGAAGATCACCGCGACCGCGCCGGACGCTTCGATCGCGTCGTGCTGGCGGAGCTCGCCAGGGACGCCGACGATGAGATCGGAGATGCCGTCGCCGTCGACGTCACCCGTCGCGAGCGTGCTGCCGAACGTGTCGCCGGCTTCGGCCTTCTCCTTGATGCCGGACGTGTTCTGCGACCAGATCTCGTCGTGCGACGGCGTGAGCCCGTGCTTGCCGCCGTAGACCACGTGCACGGCACCGGCGCCGAGCTTGCCGGAGATCTTCTCGAGGACGCCGATCGCGAGATCCGCGCGGCCGTCGTCGTTGAAGTCGCCCGCGGCCAGCGAGAGGCCGAAGTGCTCGTTCGACTCGCACTTGTCCTTCATGCCCGGCACGTTCTGGTGCAGCGTCTTCAGGTAGCTGAGACCGGTCGGGCCGCCTTTGTAGATGTCGACGGTGCCGGCGCCCGGCACGCTGCCGACCGGCGCGTCGTCGGCGCTGATTGCGAGGTCGTCGTAGCCGTCGGCGTCGAAGTCGCCGCTCGCGGTCGCGAAACCGAAGTCGACTCCCAGCTCGTTGCCGAACCCCGGCTCGACGTGCTCGACCAGGGTCACCGAGCCGGTCGACGTCAGGCCGCCCGCGTTCGCGTACATCACGACCACGCCGCTGAACACCTGATGGGAAGCGTTCTCGAGATTGGCGGTGATGACGAGGTCTTGGCGGCCATCGCCGTTGAAGTCGCCCGCCGTGAGCGGCGCCGACAGCGCGGCGATCGAGGCGAGGGCGGGGAGGAACTTCGAGGACAACGAGCGGAGTTTCATGGGGCCAGCTCCTTTGTCCCTCCTCGCGCGGGACCGGAGCTTCGTCGGACATGAATTCTCGACGGCGGACGCGAGGACGCCGCGACCCGGAGCCGGGGACGGGCCAAGAGCGCGGCACGGGGGATCGCGTCGGTCTGGTAGAAAGGTCGCCGATGGACCCGGATCCGACCCCGCCGCGCCCCGGGAGCGAAGTCACCCGCATCCTTTCGGCCGTGAAGCGCGACGCCGAAGCGCTGAACGATCTGGCGCCGCTCGTCTACGACGAGTTGCGCGCGATCGCGCGCCAGCGTCTCTCGCGCGAGCGCAGCGGCCACACGCTCCAGGCGACCGCCCTCGTGAACGAAGCGTGGATGCGCCTCGTCGACGACAAGAACCTCGACTGGCCGACGCGCCGCCACTTTTTCGCCGCCGCATCCGAAGCGATGCGCCGCGTCCTCGTGGATCACGCGCGCAAGGTGAAGGCCGAGCGCCGCGGCGGCGGCAAGGCGCGCTTGTCGTTCACCGTGGCCGAGCTCGTCCCCGTCGGCGACGACCCCGACCGCGTCCTCCTCCTCGACGAGGCGCTCACCGGCCTCGAGAAGGACGATCCGCGCGCGGCGGAAGTCGCGCGGCTGCGCCTCTTCGCCGGCCTCTCGCCCGAGGAGTGCGCCGAGGCGCTCGACGTCTCGGTCCGCAGCGCCGGTCGCGACTGGACCTACGCGCGCACGCGGTTGATCGAGAAGCTCGGCACCAGCACGGACGCCGCGTGACGCCTCGATGACCCCGCTCGAGGCGCGCGCCAAGGACCTCTTCCTCGACGCGCTCGAGCTGCCGGAGTCCGAGCGCGACGCGTTCGTCCTTCGCTCCTGCGGCGGCGACGCCGCGCTCATCGCGCGCGTCCGCGAGCTGCTCGGCGTGCACGACTCGCGCGGTGCGACGCTCCCCGACGTCGCGCCGGGCGACCTCGCGCCGGGCGCGAGCGTCGGTCCGTACCGATTGGTTTCGCGACTCGGCGAAGGCGGGTTCGGCGTCGTGTTCCTCGCCGAGCAGTCCGAGCCGGTGAAGCGTCAGGTCGCGCTGAAGATCGTGAAGCTCGGGATGGACACACTTCGAGTGATCGCGCGATTCGAGCACGAGCGCGCGACGCTCGCGCTGATGGACCATCCGAACATCGCGAAGGTGCTCGACGCCGGAGCGACGGCGAACGGCCGGCCGTTCTTCGTGATGGAGCGGGTCGACGGCGTCCCGCTCACCGAATACTGCGCGAAGCACTCGGTCGGTCTCGAGCAGCGCCTCGAGATGTTCGCCGCGGTCTGCCACGCGGTGCAGCACGCGCACCACCGCGGGGTCATCCACCGCGACCTCAAGCCGTCGAACGTGCTGATCGCGGTCGTCGACGGCCGGCCGCTGCCGAAGGTGATCGACTTCGGCATCGCGAAGGCGGTCGAAGGGGAGCTCGCCGACCAGACGCAGTACACGGGCGAAGGCCAGGCGATCGGTACGCCCGCTTACATGAGCCCGGAGCAGATGCGCGGCGCGCGCGACGTCGACACGCGCAGCGACGTCTACGCGCTCGGCGTGATCCTCTACCAACTCCTGTCGGACACGCTGCCGTTCGACCCCGACACGCTCGACTTCGACGCGATCCGTGCGGCCGTGCTGAACGACGACCCGCCGCCGCCGAGCGCGCGACTCCGCGCGAGCAAGGGGACGACGTCGATCACCGGCATCCCCCGCGACCTCGACTGGGTCGTGCTGCGCGCGCTCGCGAAGGACCGCGATCACCGTTACGCAAGCGCCGACGCGCTCGCGCAAGACGTCGAACGCGTGTTGGCGCACGCGCCGGTCGAAGCCGCGCCGCCCTCGCACTGGTACCGCTTCCGCAAGTTCGTGCGCCGCCATCGCGTCGCGACCGCGGCGGCATCCGTGGTGATCGTGACGATCGTGGTCGCCGCGACGCTCGTCGTCTCGTCGCTGGTGCAGGCGCGCCGGCAGGAACGGCTCGCGCGCGACGTGAACCTTTTCCTGGTCGAGGACGTGCTGAAGTCGTTGGTGCCGGACGTCGATCGGCTCGGCGGACGCGACGTCCCGATGCGCGAGGTGCTCGACGCGGCCGCGACGCGGATCGACGAGGCGTCGGCTCCGGGCGGGCGCTTCGCGGACGACCCGCTGGTCGAGGCGGCGGTGCGTGACGCCATCGGCGAGTCGTATCTCGCGCTCGGCCGCACGAAGGAAGGTGAGCGCCACGTCGCGCGCGCGCTCGAACTGCTGCGCCAGGAGCGCGGCAACGACGACGAGTCGACGCGCGCGCAGATGCTGATCGAATCGCAGGCGCTGCACGACCTCGGACAGATTCCGGAGTCGGAGCGGTTGCTCGAGGCGGTGATCGCGTCGCGCGAGAAAGAGTACGGACCGAACGACGAGCGCCTCGCGCAGCCGCTCGAACTGCTCGCCGGCTCGCTCGCCGAGCGCGCCGAGTTCGAGCGGATGCTGCCACTCTGCCACCGAGTCCTGTCGATCCTCCCCGACGATGACGATCCGAAGCACCAGGAGATCCGCGTCGGCGTCGCCCAGGCGATGGTTCGCGCGGGAAAGGTGAACGAGGCCCTCGCGCTGATGCTCCGCGGGCTCGACGTCGAGCGCGAGCAGTTCGGCCCCGATCACCCGAAGACGCTCGCGTGCGCGACCACCGCCGCCGCCACCCTCCTCAAGCTCGGTCGCACGGACGAAGCGCTGCCGATCCTCGAGGAGACGCTCGCCGCGCAGCTGCGCGTGCGCGGGCCGGTCCACCCGGACACGCTCGTCACCGCGTATCAGCTCGGCGCCTTGAACCTGTCGAAGGGTCGGATCGACGAGGCCGCAAAGTACATCGAGCAGGCGCTCGAAGCGTCGCGCAGCGTGAACGGCGTGAGCGGGCAGAACACGATCGGCATCACCAGCGCGCTGGTGCGCGTCCGGATCCGCCAGAACCGTCTCGCGGAAGCGGAGTCGCTCGCGCGCGACGCGACGAAGATGGCCAGCGAAACCTTGCCCGAGGGGCACCCGCTGCGCGCCCAGACCGCGAACGACCTCGCGACGGCGCTCTGCGAGGAGAAGAAGATCGAGGAAGCCGAGTCGACGCTGCGAACCGCGCTCGCGGAGTCCGACGCGGCGGTGGGCAAGCGCCACCCGAATTCGGTGACCCTGCGCAAGAACCTCGCGGAGGTGCTGCACCTCCTCGGGCGCGATGAAGAGTCCGCGGCGGTGGCCGCCGAGCTGCCGCCGACCGGCGCGCAGTGACGTTCGCGAGACGCGGCGCCGAGCTTCCGGATTGGAGTGAATACCGGGAGGTCTCGCTCATGGGCTCGAGTGCGTCCGTTCGATCGATTTGCGCGTTCGTGACCGTGATCGCCGCCGGCACGACGGCGTCCGCGAGTCCGGGGAACTTCAATGGCGACGCGTACGGCGACATCGCGATCGGCGTCCCTTCCGAGACGGTGACCGGCGTCGGCTCCGCCGGCGCGGTCCAGGTGTTCCTCGGTTCGCAGAACGGGCTCGTTCTCGACGAAACCGGATTCATCACGCGCGCGACGGTCGACCCCTCGGGGTCGCCGCAGCAGGGCGATCAGTTCGGCTCCGCGGTCGCGACCGGCGACTTCGACGGCGACGGCTTCGACGACCTCGCGATCGGCGCCCCGGGCATGGCGATCTCCGGCGAGACGGAAGCGGGCGCGGTCTTCGTGATCCGCGGCGGCGCGGCCGGACTCAAGCTGAACAAGGCGAAGCGGTGGTCGCAGAACTCGAACGGGATCAAGGACAAGGCGGAGAGCAACGGCAAGGGCGACCGCTTCGGCGCCTCGCTCGCCGTGGGCGACTTCGACGGCGACGGGTTCGACGACCTCGCGATCGGCGTCCCGAGCGAGGACGTCAAGACGGTTGGCGGCGCGGGCGCGGTCGCGGTGCTCTACGGCACGAAGCACGGGCTCACGGCGACGCGCAACCAGTTCTGGCACCAGGACCGTCGCAAGGTCGTCGGTTTCTGCGGGGATCAGAACTCGTTTGGCGCCTCGCTCGCCGCGGCGGACTTCGACGCGGACGGCAACGACGACCTGGCGATCGGCGCCTACAACGAAGTCGAGGGCGGCGTGACACAACGCGGCTCGGTGACGATCCTGCGTGGCACGAAGCACGGCCTGAAAGCGAAGCACTCGGTGGCGCTGCACGCCTCCGACTTCCCCGGCACCGACGACAACACGCACGCCTACTTCGGCTGGTCGCTCGCCGCGGGTCAGTTCGACTCCGACGGGTTCGCCGACCTCGCGATCGGCGCGCCGATCGAGCGGCAGGGCGGGGTCGACGACGCCGGCGCCGTGCACGTAGTCTACGGCGCCGCGAGCGGACTCAGCGCGGGGAACACCAAGCAGACGTGGATCGACGGCTCGCAGGGCGCCGGCAACATCCCGCAGGACAACGATCGCTTCGGCAGCACGCTCGCGAGCGGCGACTTCGATGACGACGGCGTCGACGATCTCGCGATCGGCGTCCCCGGGCAGATGCTCGGCATGATCGCGAACGCCGGCGCGGTGATCGTCCTGTACGGGACGCCGCTCGCGCTCGCGGGACTGGACAACCAGTATTGGAGCCAGGACTCGTCGGGCATCTCGCTCGCATCCGAAGCGAACGATCGCTGCGGCGAAGGTCTCGGCGTCGGTGACTTCGATGGCGATGGTCGCGCCGACCTCGCGATCGGCCTTCCCGACGAGGACATCGGGTCGACCGTGGACGCGGGCGCGGTGCTCGTGCTGTATGGAAAGGACACGAACGGCCTCGCGAGCGCCGGCGCGCAGACGCTCTACCAGGACGTCTCCGGCGTCCCCGATTCCTCCGGCGTGCACGATCACTTCGGCGCCGCGATCTCGCGGTGAATCGCGCGGCCGGGAATGAATTGAGCCGTCCGCGAGCCTCCCCTACACTCCCCCGTCCCAACTCGTGGGGCATTAGCTCAGTTGGGAGAGCGTCTGGATGGCATCCAGAAGGTCAGGGGTTCAACTCCCCTATGCTCCACCACAATTCTCGCGAGCGACCCGGCGGCACGGTGTGCCGTCGGGTCGCGCCGTTTGACGAGGGACGCGCGACGCGCGATCAGCGGCCGAGCAGCTGCGCGGCGTTGCCGCGGAAGATCGCGTCCTGCTGATCGGCGCTCGCGCCGCACGCGACGAGCGCCTCCCGCTGCGCGGCGACGAGGTCGGCTCGGAAGCCGCGCGGGAACGTCGACGAGTCGGTGCCGAACAGGATGCGCGACGCCCCGAACACCGCGAGGGCGCGCGCGAACACCTGCGCGAGCGACGTCGGCGCTTCCTGCGTCTTGATCCAGTCGTTCGAGGACGACGTGTCGACGAACACGTTCTCGCACTGCGACCCGGCCATCAGCGTCTCGCGGAACATTCCCGCGCCGAAGTGCGGGATCACGAACTTCACGGCGCGGAAGCGGTTCGCAGCCGGCACGAGGTGCAGCGGGTTCGCGAAGCGGAAGTCGTACGGACGCGGCAGGCCGAGCAGATCGCGCAGCTTCACCTGCAGGAGTCCGCAGTGGACCACGGCGATCGCCTGCCGGCGCTCGATGACGTCGAACACCGCGGCCGCTTCCGGTCCGGAGGGATCGAAGAGGTGCATCGCCGGGAAGAACAGGAGCCCGCGGAAGCCGCGTCGGTCGAGCAGATCTTCGGCGCGCGCCGCGGCGCCGTCGGCTTTCGGGTCGAGCAACGCGAACGCGGTCAACCGGCCGTTGCCGAGCTTGACCGCCTGCTCGAGCGCGGGCGCCTCGGCGGGCAGGCTCGCGAAGCTGACCGCGTGCTCGACGCCGTGCCGGTCCCACTGCGCCGTCCAGCGCGCGAGGTGCGCGCCGACGTCGGTCGGAGGCAGCTCGATCTTCGCGGCGGCGGCGGCGCGGGCGAGCTTCTCGTCGACGCTGCCGGCCTGCGGTGAAGCGGCGGCGAGAGCCTCGAAGAACGGGCGCGAGAAGAAGTGCGAGTGGAAGTCGATCAGCGCGGTCACGCGCGCAGGATAGCAGCCCGTCGAATCGGCCCGCGGTCAGCGCGAGCGGCGGATCTCGACGCGCGGGGAGATCGACCGGTACGCCAGCTCGTTCGTCGCGCGCGGATCGAGCGTGACGAACGCCGCGTAGAGGACCGATTCCGCCGGGAGATCGGAGACCGCGGCGGGCAGCTCGACGCGCGCGCGGCCGGCCGCGTCGAGCGCGCCGCGGAACGCCGCGTTCTTGCGCGACTCCTCGAGCCACGGATGCACGCCGATCGGCACCTTGCGCGTTCCGAGGTCGAGCTCCGGCTCGGTGACCGGCGACACGAACACCTGGAACCCCGCGTTCGGCTCGCCGGTGAGCGCGAGCGCGACGGCGCGTCCCGCGGCGTCGTGCTCCACCTCGATCGCGAGATGCGCGCGCGCGACGATCTCCTCCTCGCCCGTCGGACGCCGCACGCCCGGCAGCGCGCCGCCGTCGACGAGCGTCGTCACGATGTCGCGCGCCATCAGCCGGTAGCCGGGCTCGGCGGCGTGCGTGTCCTCGAAGAACAGCGCTTCGAAGCCGTAGCGCGCGATGTGCGCATCGAACGTCTTGTCGAGGTCGACCAGGAGCGCGCCCGACTCCGCGGCGGCCGCGCGCGCGGCGCGGTTGAACGGCCCCATGTGCGGGTGATGACCGGGATACGTCAGCAGCACGGGCGATGCGCCCGCCGCGCGAACGCGCGCCGCGATCGCGACCAGGTCGGCGCGCGTCTGCGCCTCGAGCTCGGCCTCGCTCCGCTCACCCGACAGTCGCGCGACGGCGGCTCGCTCCGGAATCGAGTTCGCGTCGCCGCGCGCGCCGACCGCGGCGTCGTGCAGCAGGATCTTCGCGAGGCGCACGACGCGCAAGCGGTCGAAGAACGTCGGGGCCGCCGCGTTCCACGAGTTGTTGAGGCCGGCGAGGACGAGCACGAGCTGCGGCCGGCTCTCCGCGACGTCGTCGTCGATCGCGCCGAGGATCTGCGCGGTGTTGCGCCCCGGCACGCCGTGGTTCACCACCGCGACGCGCCGAGCGTCGTCCGGCGCGAGCCCCTCGCGGATCAACTTCGCGACGCGCTCGGGGTAGCTGTCCGACACGGCGACGCGCACGCCGAACGTGTTCGAGTCTCCTTCGCACAGCAGGCGGATCTCCGCGTCCCCCACCGCGCCCGCGCGGCTGCCGCCGCGGAAGAGCGCCGCGACGCGCAACACGCACTCGGCAGCGACGAGGCCGAGCACGAGCCCGAGGACGACGAGGACGAGCCGCTTCATCCACTTCATCGCGCGCGGCGTCAGTTGCCGACGAACTCCTTCTGCGCGCGCAGGAACCAGCGATAGAAGTAGTCGTGCGTCGGCACCGCGATCTGGTCCTCGCGGTTCTTGTCGAACAGGCGCTTCGCGACCGAGAGGTAGCGCTCCTTCTTCTCCGCCTTCTCCGGCGGCAGCGCGGCGGCGATCTCGACGAGCGGCGAGCAGATCCAGGTCGCGACGCCGTTCGTCTGCGCGTACGCGTTCTCGCCGTGCCCCGAGGAGTCGAGCGAGTAGTTGTAGAAGAACCCGTTCGCCGAGTCGGACCAGCCGCGGTTCACGAGGAGGTCGCCGCAGAACTCGAGCATCTCGAGCGCTTGCGGGTCGTTCGGCTCGACGTCGTGGTACAGCGCGAGCGCGGACGCGGCGACGGCGACCATGAAGGGGCTCTCCCACCGCTCGTTCTTCAGGTGGTCGTCCTTCGGATCCTGCGGCACGAGCCCCGGGTACGGCCCGTCCTTGATGCAGTGCGCCTCGACCGACGCCATCATCCGCTTGACGCCGTCGAGGTAGCGCCGCGCGCCCGTGACCTGGTACGCGCGCACCAACGCGCGCGCGCACCAGCCGAACGCGCGCGCCGAGTGCTGGAACTTGCGCTCCTCGCGCACATACCGCGTCGACATCAACTCCTCGGCGATCAACACGATCTCGCGGCGCGCGACGCGCGACCCGATCAGCATGTAGGCGGCGTACAGCTCCTCCACGTCCATATGCTCGTGGTCCCAGCCGTTCATGTTCCCGGTGTCGCGGTCCGCGTCCGTCATGAGGATGCGCCCGAACGTCTCGCGGTACGTCTTCAACTCGGGGTGCCCTTCGACGAAGTAGGCCTCGGGGTAGCGCGACTGATAGAACGGCTCGCCCGTCGCCTCGGAGAGGTGGTACGGCCGGCGCGCCTGCGCCGCGACGAAGTCCATCAGCCGCTCGAGGTAGCGCGGATCCTGCGTGAAGAGGAACTTGGCCGCGTCGTGCGCGACGTAGCGATTGCGCGGCGAGCCCGGCGCGTGCGTGTTCGGATTCGGGTCCGCGTCCGGCTTCGGATCGGCGTCGTCGCGCGGCACTCCGCCCATCGACGCGGGGGAAGGCAAACCTCGCACGTACTGGGCGAGCAGGTCGGACCGCGGCGCGAACCGCGGTTTGCCCGCGACGATCATCACGCCGGTCTGGTCCGGCAACTCCTTCGAGCCTTCGGCGACCACGGCGCTCGCGAGCTCGATCTTCCAGTTCACCTCGACCTTGCCGGGCGCATCGCGCATCGCGTCGTTCAGGATTTGCGCCTCGAGGAAGAAGAGGCCACCTTCGTAGCGGTGCAGGAAGAAGAGGAAGGAGACGCCCGCCTTCCCGCCGACGCCGGGGGTGCGCGCGAACCCGCCGATCACCGCGGTGACGCCGGGGCGCCCTTCGTTGCCGAGCACGTAGGCCTGTCCGCCGCGCATGCCGCGCAGCGTCACGTCGATCGTGGCGGGATCGGCGCCCTTCACTCCGATCACCGCGCGCATCACGTCGACTTGCGGGATCGATGCGAGCGACGGCGGCGCGGCCGGCGCCGGCGTCTGGCCCTGCGGCGGAAGGAGCGCGGCCAGCACGACGAGCGAACTGCACGAGATCATCGGGGTCTCCGGCGGCGCGGGAATGGGACTCGCGCGCGCATCGCACTTCGCACGCGGGCGCCCGCCAACTGTAGGGTTCGGCCGCATCGGCCGCGTGCCGGCCGGGGGAAAAGTCGATTTCGCGGCAAGATTGAACGGGATTCCGCCGATCCGTACGATCCCGCGCCGACGGTTGGCGTGAACCCGGATGGCAGACGCTTCACGGGGGACTCGAATGGTGCGACCCTTGTCACGAACTCATTGGCTCCTTGCCGGACTCGTCCTCCTCGCGGCCCCCGGGTGCAACGCTCCCGGCCCACGATCGGGCGACACGGCGCATCTCGATTACCTGTCGGCGCGAGGTTACGACTTCCTCGACATGTTCGAGTTGAACGCCGGCGGCGGCCCCGGCCTGCAGGCGGCGCTCGAAGTGACGCCGATCCGCGTCGCCTACGGGCACTACCACGACTGTCGCTTCGGCATGTTCGGCCGCGCGCTCGGTTCGTGGGAGCAGGAGCGCAGTGAGGCGTGGATCGGCCTCCACACGCTCGTCTGCTGGTGCAAGAAGCCCTGCTGCGGCAACGGCTACCTCTTCACCGAAGAGTCGATGCATCGCCACAGCGCGCTGCGCGACCCGAAGGACACCTCCCGACTCCGCTTCTACGAGGAGTGGGGTTGGACCACACGGTACGAGGACTGGGAGCGCCACTGGCTCGACGTGAGCGCGGAAGTCCATCCGCTCTTCTTCGGCCTCGAGGCGAC